>DYON01000236.1 GCA_020720525.1 Acetofilamentum sp. | reverse complement strand
CGCCGATGCCGATAGTATTTTATCGGTTGGTGGTGTCGATCCTTTTTCGGAATTTCATATCAATTTTAGCTCGTATGGCCCAACAGCCGATGGTCGTTTGAAACCCGATGTTTGTGCCTCGGGCGAAGCTTTTGCTTATGGCAAAAACAAGACGGGGGTTCATTATGGAACTTCGTTTGCTTCGCCGTTTACAGCTGGTTTTGCTGCTTGTGCCATGCAGTCGCTCTCTGGCGTGAAAGGTTACGACATGCTACTCAAAATGCGTGAGTCGGGTCATCTTTATCCTTACTACGACTATGCTCATGGCTATGGGATTCCTCAAGCCTCGTTTTTTACTGGCACAAAACCCGATTTCAGCAGCACCAATATCGAAATTGCAGAGTTGGATGAATTGGTTACTGTATCAGTTGAACCAATCGACAGCACCAACAATCGCAACCATCTTTGCTATATTCATTGTAGCAACAAAAACGGTAAATTGCTTTGGTATAAGGTTTTGATGGTTTACGAAAGCAAGGTTTTCGAAGAAAGTCGCAGCAATTTCGCAGCTGGAACTATTCTTCGCATTCATTATCTGGGGAAAACAGAAACGTATTCATTTTAATATCAACAATATGAAAAAGATTTTTGCATTACTTATTTTGGTCGCATTGGTATCGGCAGCATATTCTCAAATTGTTGTTGTTGACGAAACGGTAACACCAATCGATAGTACTCGACCCGATTTGGGTCCAAATGGGAAACGAATGTTCAACCCCTTTATTGGGTATCATTTTGCTATTCCAACCGAAACCAACGACAGAGCACCCGTTTCGATGGGCGTTTCGAATGGCTTTCGAATTGGTTATATGTGGAAATTTCGAATCAACAATATATTGTCGTTTGGCTATTTGGCCGATTTTAATACTTTCAATTTTCGTTATAAGCAAAATGCTGCGAAAGATTTTCCTGATACCTTGATTCATCAATCGCAGTCGATTGGGATTAACACTGCTGGTGCTGGTTTGTTTTTTCGAATCAATTTCGATGCTCGACGCGGAAATGTAATGGGTCATTATATCGACTTGGGTGCCTATGCCGATTTTAATTTCTCGCGCTACTACAAATCGAAAGATGAAAACGATTTTGATGGAATTGTTCGCACACGCATAAGTAAACTTACCTTTGTCGAAAAATACCAATATGGCTTGTATGCTGCTATTGGGCTGAACCGTGTTACCTTTTTCGGTCGCTATCGAATAAGCGATGTGTTCAAAAGCCCTTATATGTCGGCCGAACCTCCTCGTTTAAATGTGGGAATTGGCTTTTCTGTTTATTAAACTTTTGTGCCCAGATTTGCTATTCTGCTAATTCGACTTTTTTGCTGGCAGCTGTGTATTGAATTCCATTGATCATAAACACTGCGTCATCAATCCAAAAGTATTTTACATTCCGATCTGCAATTGCAACTAGCATGGTTTGAGTAAAACTACTGTCATTCGAGGGTATTTCAATTAAATCGCCATTGCTATTGAGGTATAAAAACTTGAATGATTTGACAGGAATATTCAATTTCGAAATCATAATTATAGGATTGTTGGCAATGTCGGCTCGCTGAATTAATGAGCCATTATTAGCAGCTACAGAAACTGTATAGACGTTTTGTGCCGATAGCGAAGTTGCTAAAAACAGAAAAATAATTGTGCTCCTCAAAATCGATTTCATAGTATGTTGTTTTATACAAATGTACAATTATTAATTAAAATAAAAAAGCCCCCCTGAAAAGGGAAGCTTTTAGGCGAAAATGAGTACAAGTTATTCCTTAATCAAACGAATAATTTGAGTAGAATTGCTGCTGGTTGTTTTGATGAAATAAACACCATTGTTAAGAGTGGAAATAGAAATAGCTTCTTTCTCGGAGCTAATGTTGTTGCGCGAAACAACAACGCGACCGTTCATGTCCGAAATTGTCAATTCGGCTCCTGAAGCATTCTGAATGTAGAAAAAGTCGGTAGCTGGATTTGGATATACCGCAATTGGCATCTCAATATTCTCAATTCCAACGTTGTAGTTCACAATCATTATAGCAGGGTTCGATGTTACATCCATTCCTGTGCATTGTCCGCCAGCTATGCATCGAAACATATTTCCGTTCATTGTATAAATGGCATTAACAATAAGATTGGCAGTTGTTGTACCTGAATAATCAGAATTGTCGCTGATGTTGTAATTGTACGAAAACCTTGATTTTTCAATAATAAGGTTCGAAAAATCGTTTACATAAACAGCTGCATCATAATAGCTTGTACTTTTGGCAAATTCGAAAATACAAAATGAAATAACCGAAGTGTCGGCTGAGATTGTTGAATCGAATTTGATGCCAGGCCATCCTGTGTGTGCAAAGGTCGCATAACCACTTGTGTCGGCTGGCTTGAAAATGATAGAATCGTTGATGGCGCCAATAGCCAATAACTGACCCTGTACATCAATGGTGTACCAATCGTTAAATAGCACAACTGTGCCTGGATTGATTGTGAGTGTCACTGTGTCGGGGACAAAAATATCGCCATTTACCATTACAGTGTCGCTTGCCCAAGTGGTGTCGTTGTGAATTGCACCATCGATAGTGAATGAAGATTTCACTGTGTTTTAGGCTTTTACATTGTTTCCAATTGCAATTGTAAGCAATGCAACAAGAAAGATTTTTGAGTAAATTTTCATCTAAGTTTTAGGTTTTGTGAGGCAAAGGTATGAAAATCATTTAAATTCATGCTGTTTGTTTATTATTTTTAGGTAAAAGGCAATATATGTATCACTAAGTGTTTGTGGTTATGTGCCTGTTTGATGTTCTTAATTTGTTATTGGCAATTTCGTAACTTTGCCGAAAATACCACTCATCATGGCAGGAAAAGAAGAATTGAAATTGTTGAAGGAGCGCCTACTGGCTCTGAGGAGGTTCCTTTGACATCGACAAACGCAGAAACGATTTCTTGGAAAACGAACAAAAAACACTTGCTTCCAATTTTTGGGACAACCCAAAAGATGCGGAAATATTTTTAAAAAAACTGAGTGAGAAAAAGTCGTGGATTACACGATTCGACAAGGTTTCGCTGGCTATGGACGAACTCGATGTGGCATTCGAATTTTACTCGGGTGGCGAAATGGACCAAGAGGAGTTCGATCAGGTATATCTAACTGCCGAAAAAGCCATCGAAGACCTCGAGTTTTTCAATATGCTTAGTGGCGAAGAAGATAAATTAAGCGCAATTATTACCATCAATTCGGGTGCCGGCGGTACCGAAAGTCAAGATTGGGCCGAAATGCTCATGCGCATGTATATGCGATGGGCCGAGCGCAACGAACTCAAAGTGACCGAACTCGATTTGCAAGAAGGCGATGTGGCTGGCATCAAGTCGTGTTCGCTCGAAATTGAAGGCGATTATGCCTTCGGATACCTCAAAAGCGAAAGTGGTGTTCATCGCCTCGTGCGCTTGTCGCCATTCGATGCCAACGAGCGCAGGCACACATCGTTTGCTTCGGTGTATGCCTATCCGGTGGTTGACGATAATATCGACATTGTTCTCAATCCGTCCGACCTCGACTGGGATACTTTTCGCAGTTCGGGCCCTGGCGGACAGAATGTAAATAAAGTGGAAACCGCTGTGCGTGTGCGCCATGCTCCATCGGGAATTGTGGTTGAATGTCAAGTAACCCGTTCGCAACAGCAAAACCGCGAAAAAGCCATTCAGATGCTCAAATCGCAGCTTTACGAAGTGGAATTGCGCAAAAAACGCGAAGCCATCGATGCTATCGAAAGTAGCAAAAAGAAAATTGAATGGGGTTCGCAAATTCGCAGCTATGTGCTTCATCCATACAAAATGGTGAAAGACGTTCGCACAGGTCACGAAACTTCAAACACCCAAGCCGTTCTCGATGGCGACCTGCACGATTTTATTAAAGCCTATTTGATGGAGTTTGGTCGGTCGTAGTTTTTGCTCGGGTTCTAAATCTTTGGCTCTAATCTGTATTTGTGTGTTTAGTTGTCAAGTTTCATTTCGATGCGTT
>DYON01000235.1 GCA_020720525.1 Acetofilamentum sp. | reverse complement strand
GTTTTGGTTTTATGGATTGTCTGATACTTTTCAGTATTCACTTGTCCTAAACCACATCAATAATATCGTTCAGTCGGTCGAATTTGTTTTTATAGTCGTTCATGGCGTGAATAATAATCTCGCGCGCCTCTTGATAGCCGTAAATATGCGTTATTTCAGCATTGCGCGATTCGCCTGGCATGTCTTTGTAGGTCAGAAAATAATGGCGCAACCTATCCACAATCAAAGTTGGAAGTTCCGAAATATCTTTAAAATTGCCATAGGTGGCATCGCCCTGCAATACTGCAATGATTTTATCGTCGGCATCGTCTTTGTCAATCATGCGAAAACCTCCAATAGGTATGGCTCGTGCTAGAATATTGCCATGGAAAATATTTTTCTCCGTCAAAACACAAATGTCAATTGGATCGCCATCGCCTTTGATTTTATCTTTTCCAACTTTTTCGGCGCAGTGTTTTCCTATCAGGTCACCACAATAAGTCTGAGGCAAAAAGCCATACAATGCTGGAACTACATTGGAGTATTTTTGGGGCCTATCTATGGTCAAATAGCCACTACGCTTATCAACTTCGTATTTCACCGTGTCGGTAGGAACAACTTCAATAAATGCAGTTACTAAATCGGGTGCTTTATCGCCGATATCTATTCCGTGCCATGGATGCGATTTATAGCGCAAACCCATCATTCGGCCTATCGGATCCATTAAGATGTTTGAAGACATTTTTTTTGCAAAATTACGATTTATTGTACAATGATGAAACAGTAACCATTCATTAATTGAATTGATAACTGTTTATTTTGCCGGATTTACTGTGTCCAATTAGCTTTTTAAGAATAATTAAAAAATTATTAAATACGCATCCTTCGCTATATCTGTAAGTAGAGAAAGTTTTATTTGTTGTATTTTTGCAATTCGTATGAGAGATACCAATCTAAGAAGTGTTGTGAAAGGAATTAGCTGGCGCGCTGTAGCCAGTTTTGATACATTTGTATTGGGCTATCTTATTTTTGGCAATATTGTTTATGCCTCCACCATTGCAGGATTTGAGCTGCTTACCAAAGTTGCGTTGTTTTTTCTGCACGAACGACTTTGGAACGTGATTAAAGCAGGCCGCTTGCCCGATGGCACTGTTGCACCATGGCGTTCGTTGGTAAAAAGCATTTCGTATCGTTTCTGGGGCAGCCTCGACACAACCATTCTGTCGTATTTGGTTACGGGCAATATTATGTTTTCGTTTTTCCTAAGTGGAGCCGAAATTTTTACAAAGATAGCTTTGTACTATCTACACGAGCGCGTTTGGTCGAAAGTTAAATGGGGCCGTGTTTTCGATGAGAAAAAGGTGGTGGTTGCAGCAGAAAAATAGTTTTTAGCATCCTTGATATCTAAAACAATCAATCAGGTGATCATTAACAATGCCTGTTGCTTGCAGATGTGAATACACCATTGTACTACCGACAAATATAAATCCTCGCTTTTTTAAATCCTTGCTGATTTGGTCGCTCAATGGAGTTGAAGTTGGAATTTCTTCAATACTTTTCCACTTATTTTTTACTGTTTTGCCTTCGGTGAAGCTCCACAAATAGGTACAGAAGGAACCAAATTCTTGTCGAATTCTCATGTATTCTTGTGCATTGCTTATAGTAGCTCGAATTTTCATTTGATTGCGAATAATTCCTGCATCCTGCATCAGACTTTCAACTTTGCTTTCGTCGAACTTGGCTACTTTTTCAAAATCGAAGCCTTCAAAAGTGTTTCGGAAGTTCTCGCGTTTGCGCAAAATGGTAATCCAACTCAAACCTGCTTGAAATGTTTCGAGAATTAAAAACTCAAACATCTTGTAGTCGTCGCGAACGGGCACTCCCCATTCTTCGTCGTGGTATTTCACATACAATGGATCGTTTCCGCACCATGAACAGCGAATGATTGATTTTTCGTCCATTTGTTTTTCCCAAATATCTGAAATTTTTCCGAATTGCGTCACTTTCTTGGTAAATAATTGTCTGATCTATGTGAAAACTTCTATTTTTGCCAAAATCAACCAACCATTTTGCTATGCTCCGATTTGTACTTGTTTTTTGTGGAATGCTTGCTCTTATTCTGAATGCAAGCGCTCAGAATCTCCCGAAAGGAATGACAGAAGCCGAAAAGTCTATGCTTCCGTTCTATGTTTTTCCCGAAGCAAAAGGAATCACCACACCACCTTCGTGGACACCACGCGCCATGGCCGAATGGGAAGAAATTGAGACGCTTCTTATCACATGGACATCTTATACTTCGGTTCTTGCTCAAATAGTCGATGCTGCGCAAGAAGAGTGTGTTGTTTTAATTGCTTGCTCCGACTCGAATCAGGTGAAAAGCTATTTGAACGGCGCTGGCGTGCCTCTCACGAACGTAAAATATCTTGAAGTTGATTACAATTCGGTGTGGATACGCGATTATGGCGCACATACCATTTATCGCGATACAGTTGGCGCCAGCTCGCTGGTAGATTGGACCTACAATCGCCCTCGCCCCAAAGATGACAATATGCCAGTAGAACATGCTGCTTGGGCTGGACTTCCTCTGTACCAAATGACTAATTCGCCTTGGGACTTTATTGCCACGGGCGGTAACCTCATGGTAGATGGTTTTGGTACAGCAATTTCGAGTGAGCTTATTATCGACGAAAACCCTTCGCATACTGTTGCCGAAATCGATACCATTATGAAGCGTTTTTTGGGAATCAACCAATATGTTCTTTTTCCAACGTTGCCCTACGATGGCATTCACCATATCGATATGCACATGAAATTGCTCGACGAGGAAACCATTTTGGTGGGAGAGTATCCTGCAGGCATTTCGGATGGACCGCAAATTGAAGCCAATCTGCAATGGTTGCTTGCCAATTTCATGAGTTGCTATGGAACACCTTACAAAGTAGTTCGCATTCCCATGCCCCCAGATGGCAATGACTATCCGGACGATTATGGTTCTTACTGCACTTATACCAATGGTGTTTTTGTGAACAAAACATATATTTATCCTTCTTATTATACGCAGTACGACACAACTGCTTATCGTATTATGTCGGAATCGCTTTCTGGATATACCCTTGTGCCGATTGACTGCTATCCATCGCCCATCGATGCAAGTGGTGCCATTCATTGCATAACTAACTGCATTGGATCATCCGACCCATTACTTATTTCGCATCAGCCTTTATCGAGTCCGCAAACCACAGCTGGCAATTATCCGATTGATGCATTCATAACACATCAAAGTGGAATTGGCTCGGCATATATTTATTACAAAACCACCATGAGTGGCAGCTATCAAAATGTAGCCATGACGAATTCTGGTGGCGACAACTGGACAGGCTCCATTCCAGCACAGAACAATGGCGATACAGTTTATTACTACATTCAGGCGCAGGCAGTAAGCGGCAAAACACAGGTGCGCCCTATGCCAGCTCCAGCCGGATATTGGAATTTTGTTGTTTCAAATTCAGCAGGACTTTCGGAAAACAACAGCAGTTGGGGCATGAAAGATGTTTATCCCAATCCGGCAAGTTATATCACCTGCATTCCGGTGGATGGAGGCAATGGCTTTTCGGGCAGCTTATCGTTGCTCGATGCAACCGGACGCACCGTTCAGGTTTTGCACAATGGCGTTTTCCCTACCGGAGAAAGCAATTACTTTTTCAATGCACTCGCAATTGAATCGGGGATGTATTTTTTGCACCTCGAATCGGAACAAGGCATTCAGGTTCAGAAAGTACTTGTGCGCAATTTTTGATTGCTGTGTATATAAAGCTACCTCAAACGACGATATTTGGCACAAACTGAACTAAAACTCTTCCAAAAGCATTTTCGTTGTGCCATACAACCATTTATTTTCAGAATCATTTCTTCTACCTTCATTTCTACTGCAAGTTGGGTTAAAAAACGCAACCGTTCTTCGACTTCGCCCAGAATGACTGCATTTTTTGTCAACATCTTTAGGTTGCAAAACATGTTTTGCTGGTGGTCTCAGAATGACGAAAAGCAAGAATAAATACAACTGCTTTGTTCTATTCTCAGTTTTCCAC
>DYON01000234.1 GCA_020720525.1 Acetofilamentum sp. | reverse complement strand
AGTCGGTGCCTTTTTTGCTTTCTCCACCATATACATAGGGAGTTCCAAGCCAGGTGTCGATTTCTTCGATGAATTTAGAGTCTTCCGATCCGGTGAGCTGCACATTCCATTTTTCGCTGTATTTCTTGTAAACTCCAGCTGTGGCTCTTGCGTCGTTGGTGCGGCGATTTGCAGTTGTGTCGCTTCTATGTCGCGTTGAAGTTGTGTCGGTGCGATGAACCACCCTTGAGGTCCGACGGTTGTTGTTTACTGAGCGAGGAGGTCCGTGGGTTTCAAGTTGCCGTTCTCTGATGTGTTCGCGCAATCCAGCACACGACACAAACAACAATGGCGTCAGAACAAGAATAATAAGTTTTATATGTCGGAAGTTGAGGAACATCATTCAAAATTACAACAAAAAACAAGCGTAATTAATTACAAATGAGCTTTTGTTTCAACGCTTCATTGTTGAAAGGCATATTTCGCCCAATTTGGGGCTCCAACGATTTTGTTTGCAGCAATTTATAAGACGAATAAAAAATGTTCTTACCTTCGTTGCCAGATGGAAACGGGAAATCAATATAAAGTTATAAGCATCTTTTCTGCATGGAGAATTTTGATTCCCATTGCATTGGGATTGGGCATTTCGGGATTTATGATTGGTCGTTCAATGAATGCCGATGTTTTCAATCAGGTCGATTGGGGGCTTAAAACCATTTTTTGGCTTGCTCTTGCGCTTTTTGGTTTGCTTTTGCGCGATTTCATGAATATGATTCGCATACGCCAGCTCACAGGCAAACATTTGAGTTGGAAAAAGTCCTTTCAAGTTATTATGCTGTGGGAATTTGGCGCATCGGTTACTCCAGCTGTGATTGGTGGAGGAGCTGTGGCGTTTTTTATCGTTCACAAAGAAGGAATTCCTTTTGGTCGAAGCACTGCTACGGTCATGATTACTTCGCTGCTCGACGAATTGTTTTTTGTGCTAACGGTTCCATTTATATTTCTGATTCTTAGGTCGCAAGGATTTCTCGGTTCTACCCTAGCAGGTTTGCCCATGTCGCAAGAATGGGTGTTTTGGCTTGGGTATTTCTATATCGTGTTTTTGATGCTATTTATTACCACTGCGCTTTTTGTTCTTCCTCGACAGTTCAAAAAACTGATTGTGTTTCTGTTTCACTTTCCATTTTTGCGCCGTTGGCAATCGAAAGCCGAGAAAATGGGCAACGATCTTATAACAGCAAGCAAAGAAATGCGTGGACAGAGTTTTGCCTTCTGGGTCAAAAACTTATTTGTTACGTTTGTTGCATGGACTGCCCGATTTTTTATAATCAATTGTATTATCATGGCATTCATGCCAAGCGTCGATCATTTTGCACTTTTTTCGCGACAAATGATTATGTGGGTGGTTATGCTCATAAGCCCAACTCCAGGCTCAAGCGGTATTGCCGAGTGGATGTTTTCGGATTATTTGGGCATGTTTGTTCTTGTTGGACTGGCACCTCTACTTGCTGTTATTTGGCGCTTAATGACTTTCTACTACTATCTAATTATTGGCAGTCTTGTGTTGCCAGTTTGGGTGCGTAGGGTGTTTAATGCGAAAACGTAATTACAATAAAACGAGTGTTTCAAAGCCGAAACGCCCGCTATAGTGTTTTTAAAAATGTTAAATTCTAATCAAAGCTAAGTAATTCAACTTTAAAAATCAATGTAGAACCGGCAGGAATACTTGGAATAGCACGGTCGCCATAGCCAAGTTCGCTTGGAATATACAATTCATACATTGAGCCAACAGTCATGAGTTGCAAACCTTCTGTCCATCCTTTAATAACTTGGTCGAGCCCAAACGAAATGGGTTCGTTGCGTTCGTAGCTGCTGTCGAAAATGGTTCCATCAATCAGTTTGCCTTCGTAATTTACCGTCACTTTGCTTGTAGGGCCTGGTTTCGCACCTGTTCCTTCGCGAAGAACTTTGTATTGCAAACCGCTTGCAGTTGTTTTTACACCATCTTTTATTTTGTTAGCATCGAGAAATAAGCGCCCTTTTTCTTTGTTGCCGACCGATTCCAACGAAGCAGTTTGTTGTTGTTTCAACTGCATTTCTTTTTGAAAACGACCCATCACTTCTTGAAACTGAGCTTGAGTAAACAACGTATCGTTGCCAGCCATACCATCGCGCATTCCAGCAACAATAAAATCGATATTGATGTCGAGGTTGTTGGTTTTGAAACTTTTAGCAATATCAGTCCCTATCATGTAACTCACCGTATCTTTGAAGGTAGTAATAGGTGTTGCTGTCGAATTTTCACCGCCATCTTTCTTATTAGAAAGTGTTTTTTTTGAAGTATTGCACGAGGCAATTCCAATTGCAATCAATGCAATAATCATCAGGTTTTTCATTATTTATTTTTTTAGTGGTTCGTAATATCCTATCGACGAAATAGTGTTTGCTCCCTCTTTATCGGCATATTCAACAAATGCTTTTACAATGTCAAGTCTGTTGGCTTTCTCGCTGTAAATGAAATAATGATTGCGAATAAGCGATTTGGGGTAGTTTCCTTTTGAATATGCGTTCTTAAGCATATTGAGGTCGTCGAATATCAATTCACTATCATCGGCAACATTATTTCCATTCAAATCGATGGGAATAACATAAATCCCTTCGGCTCGGTACTTGTTGCTTTGATTGTATGCTCTGCGACTGCTCAGAAATGCAATACCACCAGAGTTGCCCGAAATGGCTCCAATAAGTTCATTTTCGCTAAGAGTAGTCGTGACCGTTTTTGCAAAACTGCATCCAATAAACTGTTGCGTCATTACAAAATTGCTACTCCCTTCTGGGGCCGCCAACGGTTTAATGGGAGTAATATCAACATTTTTATACATCTGCGCCCAATCGGTAGCAGATCCGGTTGCAAAAATGCTTTTCAGCTTATCGAGACCAATGCCCCTCAAAACAATTTTCTGAAGTGCCGGATTGTTGAAATTGATACAAAGCACAAGCAAATCGCAGGCAATCAACGTCGATTTTAATTCAGGAATTGGATTTTCGAAGCCTCCAGTCACAGCCATCTGAATACTTCCCGAGGCAATAAAAGATTCAATTTCGTTGGGTTTAACCGAAATAACATCAATGATGATATTGGTGTTTTCAGTAACATAAGTAGATGCCATTCGATTTGCCAAATCGAAGCTTTCTTCGGTAACACCAATTGTAATTTTTCCAGCTTCCAGATTGTTGTTTACAGTACCCTGATTGGTAGATTTACCATCGCTTTTGCTTCCACCGCACGAAGCAACCAGCAGCGAAACTAAAATGAGCACAAACGACAAAATCCTGTTCATATTCACAATTTGGTACAAAGTTACATTTTTCGCTTAAATAGCAATTTCATTTTCACTATTGTCCGATAAAAAACTTGAGAACAATCTTCAATCCCAATAATAATACAGTCGTCAGTATCTTTGGCAACGGATTGGATTAGGTCAACGAATTTATTCATAGCTTAAACTGTTTTTTTGACTTCATCCCACCTTGCAGGACAAGTAAAGCTCTCCCCATGCAGGCGAATCGTTTCTCGAATTACACGAATATTGCATTTTATTGCTCTATATAGTCTATCTATTTGCACTAAAGAAATTGCATCATACTTCATAAAATATTGCTTCTTGTTTAATACCGAAATTAGCGATTAGGGAAGCTGATTGTCAATTCCATTCGTGCAAATAAGACCCGTGTTATAGGTGTAAATTAGTAGGCAAATAGAATTGCCAAAAAAAGGATGAAAATTATCATGGACAATAGTGTTTCATTTTTTCAAGGAACTTGTTGAAAAGTTTGTTAAGAAAAAGAGGGTGATTTTGGTTTAGGAATATTAGTGGATTTGGAGGGATCTGTTTGTAGGATTGACAATTAATTTATATTGCCAATTTCTCGTATTTTAAATTTAAACTCTATATTTTAATATATATGTTATCTTTGCATCATGATTTCCTTCAGCTCTCTCCCACCGTCTCAGCGCAAAGCCCACCTCGACCGCCTCCAAGCCGAGCATCAAGCCTTGCGCAAAAAAGAAAAAGCATTAGCATTTTCCAACCGCCCAGCATGCC
>DYON01000233.1:2172-4095 GCA_020720525.1 Acetofilamentum sp. | reverse complement strand
TTTTCAACCAACTCTTTAAGCTCATTGCGCCGCGACGACGATGAAAAGGTGCCGCTAATCACAAAGATCAACCCACTCAATGTATCGCTCAACAATTCTTCTTTATCGGCTTCGAACCGGAGCCCGGCCGCTTTAAGTCGTGCAATCAGATTTATATGACTTAAATCGTTGCACCAATCAACAATGCTGCGGGCAATCACTTCGCCCACATCGCCAATTTGCACCAGCTCTTCGGCATTCATTTGCATCAAGGCATCCATGGTTCCGGCACTGCGCACAATTTTTGCAGCCAGCGTTTCACCTACATGACGGATTCCCAAAGCAAACAACACTTTTTCGAACGGCGTTTCTTTCGACGCAGCAATGCCATTCATTATGTTTTCAACGCCTTTTTTTTGCAGTCGCACCACACGCGTCTTTCCGGTTATTTCATCTAAAAAAACCTTTTCGAGACCCATCAATTTCTCGGGACGCAGCGAGTATAAATCGGCCACATCGCGTAGGAGTCCTTTTTCGAACAACAACTCCACCTTTCCTTCGCCCAGACTATCGATATTCATGGCTTTGCGCGAAATGAAGTGTTCTATTTTTCCACGAATTTGGGGCGAGCAACCTTCGTCGTTGGGGCATACCCAGGCGGCTTCGCCCTCGTTGCGCTGGAGCGGAGTTCGGCATTCGGGACAATGTGTCGCATACAAAAAGGGAACACTGTCGGCTGGGCGCAAACTTTGTTCTACGGCAATTATTTTTGGAATAATTTCGCCGCCTTTTTCCACATAAACGCTGTCGCCAACGCGGATGTCGAGTTGTGTAATCACATCGGCATTGTGCAATGTGGCTCGTTTCACTGTGGTTCCAGCCAATTGAACAGGCTCTAAATTAGCAACAGGCGTAACGACACCCGTACGACCCACTTGAAAATCGATGGAAATTAGCTTGGTTAGGGCTTGCTCCGCTTTATATTTGTATGCGACAGCCCAACGAGGCGATTTGGCTGTAAAGCCCATCTGCTCTTGCAGAGCAATGTTGTTGGTTTTTATAACCGCGCCATCGATGGCAAAAGGAAGCGAGTTTTTTTTGTCGGACCATTCGTTCAAATACGCTTCTACATCCGCTGCTCCTTGGCAAACACGCATATAATTGTTGATTTTAAAACCCCAGCTGCGGGCTTTTTCGAGCATTCCAGCATGGGTATCGGCCACAGGCTCGTCGCTCATGCACACATACAGCATGCATTCGAGGCTGCGCGCAGCCACAACTGCCGAATCTTGCAGTTTGAGAGTACCCGAAGCTGCATTGCGCGGATTGGCAAAAGGCTCGTCGCCATTGTCGAGTCGCTCCTGATTCATTTTGTCGAACGAAGCAAATGGCAGAATGATTTCGCCACGCATTTCAAAAACATCGGGATAGCCGCTTCCCATCAATCGCATGGGAATACTGCGGATGGTTTTCACGTTGGCCGTAACCACATCGCCTTTTTGACCATCGCCGCGGGTAACCGCACGAGTGAGCAATCCATTTTCATATACAAGGCTAATGGCTACACCGTCGTATTTGGGTTCGCAAGTAAATTCCGCATCGCCTTCGGCTGCTTTTTCGCAGCGGGTAAAAAAATCGGTCAATTCCTCTACCGAATACACATTGCTGAGCGACAACATGGGAAACAGATGCTCAGCCGAAGCAAATTGCTTGGTCACCTGCCCACCCACGCGTTGCGTAGGACTGTCGGGCTCCACATGTCTGGTTTCTTTCTCCAGCCGCTCGAGTTCTTTCAGCAGCATGTCGAAATCGAAGTCGCTTATTTCGGGGCTGTCTAAAACATAATACCGATAGTTGTGCCGGTTGAGTTCGGCAGTGAGAAATTGTATGCGGGTAATGGCTTCGTGATGTTCCATGAAATGAAAATTGACGGGTAAAGGTAGT
>DYON01000233.1:0-2072 GCA_020720525.1 Acetofilamentum sp. | reverse complement strand
GCGGGTAATGGCTTCGTGATGTTCCATGAAATGAAAATTGACGGGTAAAGGTAGTTATTATTCCACCACAAATCGTCCCACACTCACCGTTTCGTTGGCAACAACACGAACAAGATACAATCCCGGATTCAGGCTTGAAACATCGATACGGCCGTTTGCATCGGTCGATGTTTGCAAAACAATATTTCCCTGCATATCGAGAATGTTGGCATTGGCGTTGCAATAGCCAGTCGAAATTTCATCAACTGCTGGGTTGGGGAAAACATCGAGCTGCAATGGTTCATTTTCGCTAATAGAAGCAGTCCCCATCAAAAAAGTATAAACACAATATATTCCCCAAGATTGGCCCGAAGCAATTTCTGCCCAAGAATACCAATGAACAGTATAATCCCACGTTTGATGACAAGCATAGTAATCGACTCCCGATTCTTGTTTGTATCCAACAAGCGTAATAAAATGATCGGTCGATCCATCACCATCTGTGTCAACCAAAGCCATCATGGGGCGGTTGTTTCCTATTTCGGTCATAAAATCCGAAAACGAAAATGCGCTATACACATCCTTATGGCAAGTGCCACTGTAGGTTGTGTGGTTAAGCAAATAGTCTTCAAAGCCTGGTTCAATATCGTTACTCCAGCTCCATCCATAATAATTCGAATACACACTGCGCGAAGTGAGACAGTAGTCGGCAATTGAATTATCGGCATGTTCGTCGCCAGCAGGTGCTTCGGACAAGTCGGGGCTCATGGTTGGATAATAATCGAGAGGCAAACTATAATCGTTGTAATGTTCGGTTGAAGCAATTGCCTGATCAACAGCTGCCGTTTGAGTCGATGCATCGCCTATAAAGATCGTAGAATAACCATGAGTATCGTAATAGCCCAAAACCATTCCCAAAGCAGTTGGTGCACAACCATAGCGCCAATAATAAGCAGGAACACCCGGAATCAGATAGGTAACGTCGTTGGCATCTTTCGGGCTGTTGTCGAATACATGGGCTACCAAATCGACACCAGCTGGTGGAATCTCGCCAGTAGTGCTTTGTTGAGCAAGTAAAGAAAGAGAAAAGAGCAAAGCTATGGAGGAAAAACACAGATGTTTCATTTCATTTTTTTGTAAAAATCGGAAAAAAAATTGAATTGTTCGAATTTTGAACTTCTTAAAATCAATAAATCGTGTTAACGCCAATTAAATCATCTTCCGAGCTTTGATATCGACATATTTATTTACAACATCGATGGTGAGATTTTCGGGAGTTGTAAGAAGTGGAATAATCCCATTTCGAGTGAGTTCATCGGCCATAAACTTTCGTTCAAACTTTTGTTTTTCGGCAATGGTTTTAAAATAGACTTCGGCCAGCGAGTCTGTTTTTCCTTCCTTTTTTATTCGTTGGAGTTTCCGAATTTTCGATGTGTATTTAACAGCTGGTTCCTTTGCTATAGCGACTATATTCTTCAACAAAAAAGCCCAACGTAGTGGCGATATTGCTGCTTCTACTGCTGTTGTAAAAATTAAACCACTCCCCATATACAACCCACTTAGCATTAATGTTCCCAAAAACTATCAAATTCAATGGACCAATGTAAAGCTCCTTACCGAACAAGATGTTCAGATTATAAGTTAATTGCTGCAGTATTATCAAGTTACAGGAACAAGTTTTAAAATGAATGAAATCATGAGTAAAACAAGAAAAAAAGTCGAAGATATTACTGGCGCTCAATTGAAACCCGATCGATTTTTGCAGGCTGTACTTACCGACTATGTAGCAATACACAGTAGTCTCGAAAAAGAATCGTCAAATTCAACATTCCCTTTCTGAAAGAGCTGTTAAAAAGCATAGAGACAATTTCATATATTGAAGAGCTGGGAGAAAAGGGGGATTGACAATTAAATCATATTTATAATTACTCGTAATGTTAAATATCCGCCTATATTCCAAGTAATATATTATCTTTGCCCCATGATTTCCTTCAGCTCTCTCTCCTCGTCTCTACGCAAAGCCCACCTCGACCGCCTACAGGCCGAGCACCAAGCCTTGCGTAAAAAAGAAAAAGCATTAGCCTTTTCCAATC
>DYON01000009.1 GCA_020720525.1 Acetofilamentum sp. | reverse complement strand
TCCCTTAATTTGATTCCGACTGTTGACATAATAAGTGTTGACATTTGCTGTCAAAAGTAATGCAATTTTCGTTATCGAATCAAAAAGATTTCAAAATATTTTTCAACAGGATATTATCAGTAGGTGTGTCGGCAAGAAAACAACACATTTGCAAGTTCCGACACACAAGCCGATGCTTCAGCTTGCAAAAGAGTTGTTTTGTGAGGTCATTTTTTCTTTGTCTTTATGCAGCAAAAAATTTCTTTTCATACTGTCGTTGTCTTTTTTTGGCTTGCTTGTAACAAAGATATAAACAAACAGCGTTTTAATCTACGTTGTCGTGAAGGAATGAGTTATTTTCCCGAATTTCAGGTTTTTTTTCTCCATTTTCTCCAATGGTGAATCGACTTACAATTTTATCTTCCGACGAATTTTCGGGCGCGAGTGTTACACCACGCCGAGCATAAGCAGGAACCTGTTCAATCTCGTCCAAATTATTCATTGCAGGAGTGTTGAAATTGAACTGTTTGAGATTGCGCATTCTTTCGTCGTGAACTTCGGGCCTAACAACTTCTCGTTTAGGAGCTTCTTCTTGTTCAAATTCGGTAGGAACGTCGAGCATTATTTGTTGTGGCTCTTCTCGTTTCATTTCTGCTTGAAAGAAATTGCTTTCTTCGCGTGGCGCAGAGGTGTCTTCGTCGAGACCAATGGTAATTCTTGGACTTGCGAATTCGGATTCTTCCTTCGGAGTCTCAAAAAAGATATTTGTTTCAACTATTTCGTTTTTTTCGAAAACGGTCATTTGTGGAACATCTTCAACGGGCGCTTCTTCTCTTTTTGGTTCTTGAAGGTTGATAACTTTTGATTCGTTCGAGGAGTATTCTTGGTTCGATTTATTAAAATTGGTTGCAACAACCGTAACCGAAATTGAATTTCCAAGAATG
The DNA here is from genome assembly GCA_020720525.1 of Acetofilamentum sp. Taxonomy (GTDB): domain Bacteria; phylum Bacteroidota; class Bacteroidia; order Bacteroidales; family DTU049; genus GWF2-43-63. The sequence continues at coordinate 23,088 of DYON01000009.1, read as the reverse complement.
GCGTCGGTGCCATTTCCCCAAATAATTTCGGCCTGAGCACCTGCAGCATTCTGAATATAATCGGAAATGTCGCTTACTTCGTCCATGTGTGCTTCGTCTTCGCCACTAGCAATATAAAGTAAAATGTTTCTTGCGCCACGAATTTCGTTGTCGTTGAGAAGTGGTGAATTGAGTGCCATTTCAACAGCTTGCAAGGCACGGTCTTCGCCTTCGGCAATACCTGTTCCCATAATGGCCATGCCACTGTTTTTCATGACGGTTTTCACGTCTTCGAAATCAACATTCATGTAGCCAGTTACGGTTATCAATTCCGAAATGCCTTTTGCAGCAATGGTGAGAATATCGTCGGCCTTGGCAAAAGCATCGCCCAGCTTCAGATTTCCATATAATTCGCGTACTTTGTCGTTGTTGATAATAATGAGTGAATCGACATATTTGCGCATTTCTTCAATACCCAACGAAGCCTGATTGAGGCGCTTAGATCCCTCGAATCCAAAAGGTGTGGTTACAATTCCAACGGTGAGTATGTCGAGCTCTTTTGCTATTTGGGCAATTACAGGAGCTGCGCCTGTGCCAGTGCCACCGCCCATACCAGCTGTGATAAACACCATTTTGGTATTGGTGGATAAAATTTTTCTGATTTGATCGATGTTTTCGAGAGCTGCATTGCGACCAACTTCGGGCGAGTTTCCGGCACCACGGCCTTCGGTAAGGTCGGTTCCAATTTGCAGACGCAATGCTACTGGGCTTGTAGCCAACGCTTGAAGGTCGGTGTTGCATACTACAAATTCTACCCCTGTAATGCCCTGCCGAAACATGTGGTTCACTGCATTGCTGCCACCACCACCAACACCAAATACTTTGATGATTGGAGGAAGAGAAGTTGACGATTCAAACTTGATATTGATATTGCTTTCCAATTCAGGCATAATGTTTTTTGATTTGGTTTGTAAAAATACTTGAGTTTGTCTTAGGATTTGCCCTTTCTGTAAAAAACTTTTCAACAGGAAAATGGCTCCGATTGTTAATTACTTAGTTGATGTTTTCGTCGAAGAAATTCATTCCTCGATTGAACATCTTTTTGATTATTCCTCCGCGTTCTTTTTTCCCTTGATTGGGTACGCGTTTCGAATTTGTGGAGGCTGTGGAATTGCTTATTCCGTTCAAAACCAATCCAATACCAGTTGCGTACATGGGCAGAAGCAATTCTTTATCTACATTGGCCGATAGGTGCTCGCTCGGATATCCAATGCGTGTTTCGTGACCAGTTAAAAATTGACAAAGCTGATTGATGTTTTTGAGCTGAGCACCTCCACCTGTTAGAACAATGCCCGCAATGAGTTTGCGATCGTAGCCCGAATTTTTTATTTCGTAATTGACAAATTCCAATATTTCTTCCATGCGCGATTGGATAATGCGTGCAAGATTTCGCATCGAAATTTCTTTGTGTGGTCGTCCCTTTAGTCCTGGGATGGAGATGTAAATTTCCTCTTTTACTTCGTTTGCCAATGCCGAACCATGTTTTACTTTGAGAGTTTCGGCATAACTTTTCAGAATTGAGCATCCTTCTTTCACATCGTCGGTAACAATGTCGCCGCCAAGCGGAATTACTGCCGAATGACGAATAATGCCATCTTGGAAGATAGCAATGTCGGTTGTTCCACCGCCAATATCGACCAATGCAACGCCAGCTTCTTTTTCTTCGTCGCTTAAAACCGCATACGAACTGGCAATTGGCTCTAAAATCATATCTTGCATCACCAGTTCGGCACGTGTGATGCACTTTTCAATATTTCGAGCTGCACTTACTTGTCCCGTGATGATGTGAAAATTGGCTTCGAGCGATACTCCTGCCATGCCAACTGGGTCTTTAATTCCCTGTTCTCCATCTACAATGTACTCCTGAGGAATTACATGAATAATTTCTTCGCCTGGAGGCATCACCAATTTGTACATATTTTCAATTAGCCGCTCTACATCTTCTTGGCCAATTTCGGTGTCGTTTACATTGTCGCGAATGATGCTTCCACGATGTTGAAGACTTTTAATGTGTTGACCAGCAATTCCCACATTTACTGTGCGGATATTCACATTGCTTTTGCCTTCGGTAGCTTCAATCACTTTTTTGATCGATTCAACCGTTTTTTCGATATTGGCAACCACTCCTCGCTTAACTCCCAGCGACTCTGTTTTGCCATAACCCAGAATTTCGAGTTTTCCGTGTTCGTTTTGATAGCCAACTATCATTGCAATTTTGGTTGTGCCAATATCGAGGCCAACTACGATGTCCTGTGTTGAATTCATATTTCTTCTTTTTTTGTACAAACAACTTGATTAGTAAACCTTATGTCGAAGGTCTTGTATTTTGAGAAATTGGTTACAGAATAACCTTTTTTGTAAAAATGGCTTAGGTTTTTGAGCTTTTTTCGGTGTTCATCCACATCGCCAAGCAAAATGTTTTGATTGCCAATGACTGGAATGAGTTCAAAATTGTTTTTGTCGGTTACATACAACTGCGATATAAGTTCGCTGAGCAACGTGTCGCGTTCAATTTCCATTGAAATGAGATAGAGCTTGTTTAGAACCGACAACAGTTGTGCTTGATTGTAATTTATCGAGTCGAAGTAGCTGTATTTGGCTGAAGGATAGTACTTTTCGTCGATAGCGCCACTTGCTACAAGTAGTCTTGGGCAGCCTTCTTTGTTGAGTGGCATCAATGCTCCTTCGGTATCGATATAGAATGTTTGGTTGTGCGAATTGAAAACCCTTAGAATCGGTTTTCGCTGAACAATTGATACGGTTAGGCTTGCGTCGATATTAATAAATGCATCAACCGATTGAACATAAGGATTTGTTTTTGCAATGTTTTCTACCCAAGCAAGGTCTATTTCGCTAACGGTGCGGCTGGTAAGCGAGTCGTAGCCCTGCGAAACAAGCAACAATACTTCTTCTTCGGTTACAAGCTCGGGACCTCCTTGCGTATCGATTGAAATTGTTACTTGACTGATTTTTTGTTTTTTGAAATTACTGTTTGCCAGCCTAATAAGCGCAATGATGCTTATGGCAACAATTAGTAAAATCAATATTTTGTATTTCAGTTTCATAGCGACAAAATTCTGTTTTTCAGCGTTTCGATGTGGTTGTCGATATCTCCAGCTCCAATGGTAAGCAACACTCCGTTCATATTGGCAACGTCAATTTTTCCAATGTTTTCGAATGCGATGTATTGTTTTTGCTCATTGTCGATTTGGTTGAGTAGCCACTGTGCGTCTATTCCGGCAATGGCTTTTTCGCGGGCTGGATAAATATCGCTAACAATTGGAATGTCGAATTTTGAAAGCACACGGGCAAAATCGACTCCAAAATCGCGCGTGCGACTAAACAAATGCGGCTGAAATATGCCTGTAATCGTCTTTTCGGGATACAGCGATCTAATTGTCTCGAGAAGTGCTTCAATTTCTGTTGGATGGTGTGCGTAGTCGTCGAAATACACTATGTTTTTGCTTTTTGCAATCAATTCGAGCCTGCGTTTCACGCCTGGATATGTTTGAAGTGCTTCGGCAATTTGTTTTGGATCGAAACCAGCTAAATGCAATGCTGCAAATGCTGCAACAGCATTTCGAACGTTGTGTCGGCCTGCAATTGGTATCGGAAGCGAGTTGAAAAGTTTTGAATCGTTGAGCGAGATATCGAATACAAATTTTCCATTCTCGATGCGAACATTATTTGCAGAATATCCTTCGGATGTATCGATGCCAAAAAGTATATGGTTTTGGGGCAATGTGAGTTTGCTCCTGTCGATATCGGAACACACCAGCAATTGGCCTTGGGGCGAAGTTTGTGCGGCAAATTCAGAAAAGGAATCTTGGAGTGCGGTTGCACTGCCATAAATATCGAGGTGGTCGGCATCGATAGCATTGATGACAGAAATGAATGGGCGCAGCGCAAGAAACGAACGGTCGTACTCGTCGGCTTCGGCCACAGCCCATTTTGCATTGCGATGAACGAAAACATTGGTGTTGTATTTTCCCAAAACTCCACCAACAAATCCTAAAAATGGCTGATGAATGTATTCAAAGCAATGAGCAATCATAGCCGAAACGGTTGTTTTGCCATGGGTTCCTGCTACTGCAATAAGTGGTAAACTGTTAACAACAATGGACAGCATTGCTGAACGTTTAACTGTTTGAATTTTAAGTTTCTCTATTGCTTCCCATTCGGCAAAGTCGGATGGAACAGCGGGTGTGTAAACAACAACGTCGATTGCCGAAGATATTGAGGATGGATTTGGCTCATAATGAATGGGGATGCCTTCCTGTTCGAGCAATTCGGTGAGCGGAGTTTTGGTTTTGTCGTAACCGCTCACCAAAATGCCTTTACTATGCATATAGCGAGCTAGGGCGCTCATTCCAATGCCGCCAATTCCTAAAAAATATGCAGTTTTTATATCAGTGAGTTGCATTTTGTTTTTTCTCCATAAGTTCTATCATCTTTGCAGCTATTTCGTGTGCTGCATTCGGAAGGGCAAGTAGTTTTGCATTTGCTGCCATTTTAGTACGCAATTCGTTGTTGTTTGCCAAATCGAATAAAACTTTCCCCAACTGCTCGCGTGCATCGATGTCTTTAACAAGAAGGGCGGCTTCTTGCGAAACCATGGCCATGGCATTTTTGGTTTGGTGATCGTCGGTTACATTGGGCGACGGAATGTAAATTACAGGTTTTCCTACCACAGCAATTTCGGAAACTGCAATTGCTCCAGCACGCGATACAATGAGGTCGGCTGCTGCATAAGCTTCGGGCATGTCGAAGAAAAATTCTCGTGCCACCACATTGCGTGTTGGATGTTGATAAAGGTATTCGCATGCCTGAATAGCGTAATTTTTTCCAGTTTGCCAAATGAGCTGGTATCCTTTTTCGAGAATTTCTGGAATCAGGCTGCAAATAGTTTCGTTGATGGTTCTTGCTCCCAAGCTTCCTCCAACAGCAAGAATTGTAAACTTGTTAGCGTCGAGTCCAAAAAATGCACGGCCTTCGCTTTGTGTGATATTTGAGTTGCAAATTTCTTGGCGTACTGGATTTCCTGTGAACGCAATTTTGCCGCTTTCGAAAAAGATATCCATATTGTGATAAGCAACGCAGATTGTGCTTGCTTTTTTTGCTAAAATTCTATTGGTGAGCCCTGGAAAAGAATTTTGTTCTTGCAACAGTGTGGAAATTCGCATCGACGCTGCTTTTTTTAGTACGGGACCACTTGCGTAACCCCCAAAACCAGCTACCACATCGGGTTGAAAGTCTTTGATGATTTTTCTGGCTTTTGCAAGACTCTTAAGAATTTTGAAAGGAACCAATAAATTTGAAAGGCTTAAACTGCGTTTTAGACCTTGTATCGGTAATCCAATAATTGGGTATCCATGAAGTGGAACTTTTTCCATTTCCATTCTTTTTTCTGCCCCAATAAATAAGATTTGCGCGTCGGGCAAAATTTGACGCAATGCATCGGCTGTTGCAAGAGCTGGGAAAATATGTCCTCCAGTACCTCCTGCCGAAAAGATAAAATGTGGTTTATGCTTTTTCATTGGCTGCTGCATTTGATGATTTTTCATTTTTCCCTTTACTCACACTCAAAATAATTCCCAGCGAAATGCAAGTAAACCATGTGTTTGTGCCTCCCATACTTACAAGTGGCAATGGTTGGCCAGTTACTGGTAGCAGATTGACGGCAACTCCCATGTTGATAAGAGCTTGAAATACCAGCATGAAACTTAGTCCAATTGACAGAAATGTGCCGAAAGCGCCCGGACTATGCGCCGCAATTCTAATACCACGATATAGCAAAATAAGATAAAGAAGCAAGATAAAGACACCTCCTAGCAGTCCGAATTCTTCGATAATCAAGGCATAGATAAAATCGGAATAAGGATGTGGAAGAAAATTGCGTTGGGTTGAGTTGCCAGGCATTTTACCCCATATTCCTCCATTGGCAATGGCAATTTTGGCTTGAACAGCTTGATAATTGTCGTCGTCGTTGTCCGATGTGAAAGCTTCGATTCGGTTTTGCCATGTTTCAACACGCCCTTTTCCGGGGAGCTGCATGATGAGTAAAATAAGAATGAGCATTGCTACAATAGTGATTCCCGAAGTAGCTGCAATGTATTTGAGTGGAACTCTGCCAACAAACATAATGATAAGCGATGTGCCAAATACCAACATGGCTGTAGAAAGGTTGGCGGGCATAATAAGTAGAGTAACAATTACTACTGGAAGGATGAGTGGTATAAATGCCGATTTGAAGTCGGAAATTATATCTTGCTTCAATGCTAGTAATCGAGCCATGTAAAGAATTATAGCCATTTTTGCTATATCGGAGCTTTGAAAGTTGATGTTCAGTACCGGAATTGTGAGCCATCGGCTGGCATCGTTTACATTGGTGCCACTGAGAATTGTGAAAAGTAACAATGGCACTGAAACATAAAACAGCAACTGTGCAAAGCGCGAGAAATAGGAGTAGCGTATGTTGTGAAAAACAAACATTAGAAATATACCTATTAGAAGAATGAAAAGATGCTTAATCATATAAAACTCTGTGTTTCCTCCTTGATAGCGGAACGCAAGTGTTCCAGTAGAGCTGTAAACAGCTAGAACCGAGAAAATGCTGAGTAAAACCACAATTACCCATACAACTCGGTCGCCCTTTATATGTTCAGCAATAAATTTCATGGATTAGAGTTCGCGAATGGCGTTTTTAAATTGAATTCCGCGGTCTTCGAAGTTTTCGAAAAGGTCAAAACTAGCACATGCTGGCGAGAGCAACACTATATCGTTTGGGTTGCCAATATGATATGCTGTATTCACTGCATCCATCATGCTGGTTGTTTCCAAAACTACTTCAATGTGGGGTTTGAAAGCTTCCATCAGCTTCGTGTTGTCGTTTCCTAAACAAATAAGAGCTTTCACTTTTTCTTTTACGAGGGGCAAAAGGGCATCGTAGTCGTTGCCTTTATCGATGCCGCCTGCAATCCAGATAATTGGGCTTTTCATGCTTTCGAGCGCATACCAAACCGAGTTTACATTGGTTGCTTTGCTGTCGTTGAAAAACGAAATGCCGTGTACTTTTGCTACAAATTCGAGTCGATGTTCGATTTTCTGAAAAGTCTGAAAGCTCTTTTTTAGGGTGTCTTTCCGAAACTCAAACATGTGTGCTGCAACCGCGGCGGCCATGGAGTTGTAAACGTTATGTTTCCCTTGTAATGCGAGTGCTTCAATGTTCATGATAGTTGTGTGGTTATTGATATTCACGTAAATGCTCTGATTGTCGGCGTAGGCGCCATCGTTTTGTTTTGTTGTGAGCGAAAAACCAAATTGTTTTCCTCGATTGTTGAATGTAGGCAACATGCTTGCAATTGTGCTGTCGTCGGCGTTATAGATGAACCAATCGTTCGATGTTTGGTTCTGCGTAATTCGGAGTTTTGCCTTTGCATATTCTTGCATCGAATTGCTGTATCGCTCGAGATGGTCGGGTGTGATATTGAGCAGAATAGCTATGTTGGCTCTGAACTCAAACATGTGTTCGAGCTGAAAACTGCTTAGCTCAATTACAAAAATTTTGTGGTCGCTTTTGGACAGTTCGCGCGCAAAGCTGCGCCCAATATTGCCACAAATACATGCATCGAGACCATTTTCCATTAAAATATGCCCGATGAGTGCTGTTGTAGTCGTTTTTCCATTGCTTCCAGTAACACAAACAGTGGTTGCATTGGTATGCCGGCCAGCAAATTCAATTTCCGAAATTATTTCTTTCCCAAGTTGCGAGGCTTTTTGCAATGCAGCTACATGGTTTGGAATTCCTGGACTTTTAATAATGGTAGTTGACCATTCAATACGCTCATCGCTGTGAATGCCTTCTTCGTATGCTATGTGGAGGTCTTCAAGTTCTTTTTTGAATTGAGGCTTAATAGTATTGCTGTCGCTCACAAATACGTCACATTTTAGCTTATGTGCTAGCAAAGCTGCGCCAACTCCGCTTTCGCCAGCTCCAAGAATGAGTATTTGTTGTTTGTTGGTCATTTAGCGAAGTTTCAATGTTGCAATGGTGATAATGGCCATAATAATGCTCACAATGATGAATCGGTTTACAATTTTCACCTCATTCAATCCTTTTTTGTGGAAGTGATGATGTATAGGGGTCATCCGAAAAACTCTATGTGCCGATGCATATTCGTAGCCAAATCGTTTTTTTCGATATTTAAAAACAGTAACTTGAATAAGCACCGAAGCCGATTCGAGCATAAAAACGCCACATAAAACTGGGATAAGCAGCTCTTTGCGAATCATGATTGCAAAAACGGCTATTATACCTCCAATGGTGAGGCTTCCCGTATCGCCCATAAATACTTGCGCGGGGTAGCTGTTGTACCATAAAAATCCGATCATAGCTCCCACAAATGCACTTATATAAATGGTGAGCTCTCCCGAATTGGGGATATACATGATGTTGAGGTAATCGGCAAAAATGAAGTTGCCCGATACCCAAGCCAGTAATCCTAAAGTGAGCCCAACAACTGCCGATGTGCCAGCTGCTAGTCCATCCATCCCATCGGTGAGGTTGGCTCCATTGCTAACGGCAACAACAATAAACATGACAATTGGAATAAAAATCAACCAAGCCCAATTCTGATTGTCTTTTCCCATCCATTCCGTAAGAACTGAATAGTCGAACTCATTGTCTTTTACAAATGGGATGGAGGTTTTGAGCGATTTCACTTCATCGATACGGAAATAGTCGGATGCCTCTTTTTTGCAATCCTCATTTAGAATATCCGATTCGGAATAGTGCTCGGTAGTATTTATTTTTTCACGAATTACAATGCTGTCGTTGAAAAACATCACTGTTCCAACCAACAGCCCAAGCCCTAATTGTCCCAAAATTTTGAACTTTCCGTGCAATCCGGCTTTGTTTTTTTTGAACACTTTGATGTAGTCGTCAATAAAACCTATGGTTCCGAGCCATACCGTTGAAATGAGTATTAATATAATATAGGTATTGTGCAGTTTGGCGAGAAGAAGTGTCGGAATGAGTATTGCCGCAAGAATAATAATACCTCCCATGGTTGGGGTTCCTTTTTTCTGAGCCTGCCCTTCGAGACCCAAATCGCGAATTTCTTCACCAATTTGTCGGTCTTTTAGAAAGCGAATAATCCGTTTTCCAAAAACCATCGAGATGAGCAGCGACAAAACAGCCGCTAATGCTGCTCGGAACGAAATGTATTGAAACGCTCCTGCTCCAGGCAAGTCGTATTGTTTATTCAAAAAATCGAACAAATAGTACAGCATATTTATACGTTTAATGATTGAGTGAGAATTTCGGCATCGTTGAAGTGGGTACGCACTCCATTTATTTCCTGATAAGTTTCGTGTCCTTTTCCTGCAACCAACACAATGTCGCCTGGTAAAGCCATCATGCATGCAGTTCTAATGGCTTCGCGCCTATCGGCAATGCACAATACTTTTTTTATTTCGGTAATTTCAATTCCACCTTTTATTTCTTCAATGATGGTGCTTGGATCTTCGGTTCGAGGATTGTCGCTTGTGATTATTGTTAGCTGGCTGTAGCGAGCCATTATTTGTCCCATGATTGGACGCTTCGTTTTGTCGCGATCGCCACCAGCACCAGCAACGGTGATTATTCGACCATTGCCATCGTTTATTTCTACAATAGTTGAGAGCACATTTTTAAGCGCATCGGGAGTGTGCGCATAATCGACAATTCCTGTAATGTTGTTGGTCGAACGAATCACATTGAATCGTCCATCTACTTCGGCAAGGCCACTTAGTTCGCGCAATATTTCGTTTTTGTCGAGGCCACATATAACTGCAGTGGCATAAATGGCTGTGATGTTGTAGGCATTGAAACGTCCTACCAATCTGAACCAAGCTTCGATTCCGTCGATGTTTAATCCCAATCCAGTGATGGCGTTTTGGAGTATTCTTGTTTTGAAATCGGCTGGTCGATTGATTGCATATCCCGAAATAGATGCCTTGGTGTGCTGAACCATTACGTTGCCATTGGGGTCGTCGAGATTGGTTAATGCAAAACTGTTGACTGGAAGATGATCGAAAAATGCTTGCTTTGCTTTAAGATATTCGGCAAAAGTGCCGTGATAATCGAGATGGTCGTGAGTGAGATTAGAGAAAATACCACCAGCAAACCGAAGGCCGTGCACACGACCTTGAACAACTGCATGCGAGCTTACTTCCATGAAGCAATATTCGCAGCCAAAATCAACCATTTCAGCCAAAATTCGATTGAGAACCAATGCGTCGGGTGTGGTATGTGTGGCTGGTGTTTCGTGGCCAGGGAAAATGTATTTAATTGTTGAAATTAGACCCGAGCTGCGACCTAGCTGGTTGAATAATTCATAGAGTAGGGTAGCGGTTGTCGTTTTTCCATTGGTTCCTGTAATGCCAATCAGCGATATTTTATGCGAAGGATTTTCGAACCAGTTGGCTGCTGCCATTGCATAGGCTTCGGAGTTGTTGTCGGCTACTAAATATACAATGTTGTTTTGCGTTTTTTGGGGTAATTGGCTGCAAACAATGGCAACAGCACCCTTTGAAATAGCATCGTCGATGAAGCGATGACCATCGGTCTTTACACCTTTCAACGCAAAAAAGATAAATCCAACTTCAATATCGCGGCTCGATGAAGTTATGCCTGAAATCTGGGTTTCGATGTCGCCCGATATCAGCCTAACATTGGCATTTTGCAATATTTCTTCGATGCTTTTCATCGTGGGCCAAGGTTTAGTGTTACTTTCATTCCGCTTTTAATGGGCGTGCCTGGTCGTGGCGATTGAGAAACTACCCAGCCTTTGCCTTTGAGCCCGACTACCATTCCATTTTTTTCGAGATACGCAATTGCGTCGGGGGCTGTCATTCCTTTTAGGTTGATAAGTCTATTGCCTTGCTGATTTACAACTCGATATTGAAGCGAGTCGGAAGCTGGGTTGATATAAATAAAGTCGTCGGGTTGAGCATTGATGCGCTCATTGAGCGATACACCAAGCATCGAATACATATTGTTTACACTTCGAAGCATCGAATACATGCAACCTGGATCGTTGTTTTTTGCTACAACCGTGTCTTGTTGGCGCATTTCAACTTGGGTTGCGAAGATTTTTTCTGCTATTTCGAGAAATACAGGACCTGCCACCGAACCACCATAGTAGCTGCTGTTTTTGGGTTTGTTTACAACCACAATGCAAGAGTATCTGGGATTATCGGCTGGGAAGTAACCAACAAACGAAGCATAGTATTCGGTACCGCCGCTTCCTTTGTAGCTTCCACCTTGCGAAATTTGAGCTGTACCTGTTTTTCCAGCAATTGGGAATACAGCATTCTTGAGATTGGTGGCTGTTCCTCTTAAAACAACGCCTTCAAGTAAACTTTGAACAGTGGCAACAGTTTTTTGGCTGCATATAGCTGGGTTTAGCACCTGTGGATCGAATTTTTCGATGGTTTGTCCAGCATACTGAATTTCCTTAACAAACATGGGCTTCATCATTTTGCCGTTGTTGGCTACTGCGTTGTAAACAGCGAGTATTTGCATTGGAGTCATCTTGAGCTCGTAGCCAATACTCATCCACGGAAGACTTACCCCCGACCAGTACCTATCGCCAGGTTTTTTAATGTACGGAATGCCTTCTCCTTTTAGCTCAAGTCCTAATGGTTTATTGATGCCCAGTTTGTACAAACCTTCAATAAATTTCCCAGGATTTGAACCATAAGCTTTCACAATAATGCTCGAGATTCCAATGTTTGATGAAAGTTCGAATGCCTGCCGAACCGAAATGGTGCCATATCCTCCTTCGTGCGAATCGGTCATGGTTTGCTTTCCATATTTGAACTTTCCGTTTCCAGTATTTATTTTATCGTCGAGCGATATTTCTCCGTCGTCGAGAGCAATCATCATCGATATGAGCTTAAATGTGGAACCTGGTTCGTAGCTTTCGCCAATAGCAAAGTTGTAGGCTTCGGAGTAGGAGCCATCTGAGTTTTTCTGCAGATTTGCGATGGCTTTTACTTCGCCAGTTTCTACTTCCATTAGAACAACACAGCCATGGTGTGCGTCGTGTTTTTGCAAGTTGGTGTAAAGGGCAGTTTCGGCAACATCTTGCAGATTGATATCGATTGTGGTGAGAATGTCTTTTCCGTCGTCCGATTTAATATCGGCCTGATCGTCAACTGGAATCCAATTCTTTCCAGAAATGCGCTTCATTAAACGCTTCCCGTCGGTTCCGCGGAGTAAACTGTCGTAGGCTCCTTCTATACCAACCCAATAGTTGTCGCGAATAAACCCAATGGTTCTTTTGGCGAGCAAATCGAAAGGCATTTCGCGACGATCGTTTTGAACTACAATCAAACCTCCCTTGTATTGTCCTTGGTTGAAAATGGGAAACGACGAAACTTCTTTCATTCCAAAATAATCGAGGTTATTTCCTAAACGGAAGTATCGATTGCCTTTGCTGCGTTCCTCTTTCAGTATTTTCGTGTACTCATTGGCTGTTTTGTCTTTAAAAAACCCACTCAGATAAATACTAAGCGAATCGATGTTATCGTCGAACAGTTTTTGAGAAATGGTTTTGGGGCTCAAATCGACAAAAAGATCGAATCGAGGAACCGATGTGGCCAACAAGCTGCCGTCTTCGGCAAGAATATTTCCTCGACGGGCTTGAATGTCGATGTATTTTACGGCCAAATTGAGTGCTTTTTCTCTTAGCTCTTCCCCCTCCGAAAATTGAATGCTGAACAGTTTATATATTATGAGTAAAGCAAAAAACCCCGATAAAGCATAAATGAGGAATGCTCTCGAAAATACCGTTTTCTGGTTTGTATTTTCTGTTTTGTTACTCATTTTCCGCTTTTTTTACAAATATTTTTCTTGGTGGAGTGTGCGAAGGGAAAATTCCCATTGGTTTTAGCTTTTGGCTTACTTTGCTCAGGTTGGTTCCTGTCATCAAGCGCGATTTGGCAGTAATGTATTCGCTTCGAAGTTCAATTAATTCGCTTTTGTTGCTTTCTATTTCGTATATCGTTCTTTCACCATAGTACGAATTGGCAATGTAAATGAGGAGTAGAAGCGAGATGTACAGGATAAAAGGGAGTTGTTTTATAAGACCTTCGCGTTCTAGAAAACTACCCGTGATTATGCTCCGAAGCGAAAACCTGTTTTCCGACGATTTTTTTTCGCGTGGGGGATTGTCATTTCCCTTGTTTCGGTTCAATATGTTGTTTATCTGTGCTTTCATATTTTTTCGGCAACACGTAGTTTAGCACTTCTGCTGCGTGAATTTTGAAGAATTTCTGCTTCGGAAGGAGTGTCGGCTCCCGATGTGATGCTATTCCATCTGTAACTTCGTTTGCCCATGATGTTTTCCGAAAAGGAGTCGGAGGGCAAAGCACTTTTGAAAAAGTTTTTTACCATTCTGTCTTCGAGCGAGTGATATGAAATAACAACAAGCCGACCACCAGGTTGCAGACATTCGTAAGCTTGATTGAGAAATTGTTCGAGCACTTCGAGCTCCTGGTTCACTTCGATGCGAATAGCCTGAAAAACCTGTGCTAAAAAGCTGTTTTCTTTGTTTTTTTGTGCAAATACACTAGCAATATTTGCTAAGTCGAAAGTGCTGTCAATGGGTTTCTGAATTCTTTGCTTTTCGATGGATTTGGCAAGATGATAGGCTTTGTCGATTTCGCCATATTTTTTAAATATGCCAGTGAGTTCCTCCAGCGTGTAGTTGTTTACAATATCGTGAGCTGTTTTTTGCGAAAGAACATTCATCCGCATATCGAGTGGAGCATCGAAGCGAAACGAAAATCCGCGCTCGGGTGTTTCGATATGGTGACTCGAAATTCCGAGGTCGGCCAAAATCCCATTCACTGGAATTGCTTCGTGGTAACGTAAAAAATTGCTCAAAAAACGAAAGTTGGAGCGAATAAGTGTGATTTTTTCGGCACCTTCGAACCCATCGGATGCATCGGCATCTTGATCGAAAGCGTAAACATGTCCGCTTTCTAGCCGCGAAGCAATTTCGCGCGAGTGTCCACCACTGCCAAAAGTTGCATCGACATATAGGCCATTGGGTTCAATAGCCAAGTAATCGACACTTTCTTTAAGCAAAACACTTACATGAACAGCCATTATGGTTTCTCCGCGTTAATGCTCGGCAGCCCCATCACATCCTCGGCTAAAGAAGGAAAAGTGTCGGAACCGGTAGCAACAAACGCTTCGTAGGCATCTTTCGACCATATTTCGATACGGTCGATGGCCGATGCCAGCACAATGTCTTTTTCGATGTTGCTAAAAAGCATCAGGTCGCGCGGAATGAGCAGTCTGCCTGCCTCGTCGATATTGAGCTGGCGCGACCCCGACATAAACATACGAATAAAGTCATTGTTTTTCTTTACAAAGCGGTTGAGTTTTCCTACCTGCTCGGCTTCTTTTTGCCAAGTGGAAAATGGAAACAGCTCGATGCATTGATTGAAAATACTTCTTTTCATAACAAATTCGCCTTCAGGGTTGTCGGAAAGCTGCTTGCGCAAGGATGCCGGTAAAATAAACCGACCCTTGGAATCCACTTTCAAATCGAACACTCCTATCAGGTTTGTCATGAGCTTAAATAAGCTGTAAAATTAATCTCTTTTCCCCACTTTCTCCCACTTTCTCCCACTTTGTTGATAACTTTTTACTGATTTTTTGGGAAAAGGTTACGTGTATTGTTCTGTTGGCTGAAAGACAGCAAGTTAGAATTATAAACAAAGTGGGACTTATTCACAATCAGAAATATGGCTTTATTTGTTTGAGTTATGGCGGAAGTGTTATTTTTGCAAAACTAAAATTGGTCAATGGAGTCGAACAGCAATAAAATAGTTGATGGAGCTTTGGTTATCACCGAGCATACAATCGATGTTAGAGAGCTTATAAGAGCAAAAAATCCGCGTATGCTGAGGCTTATGCCTGGTTTTATTATTCGTTATTTGAAGCGAATTTTGCATCAAGAAGAAGTCAATTTTCTTTTATACAACAATCGCGAAAAGCATGGTTTGTCTTTTGTTGAAGCCATGCTCGATACGTTTGGAGCAAAGATAGCGGTTCATGGTATAGAGAAACTTGAAGGGCAGAATCGTTTTTTGTTGGCTGCAAACCACCCACTCGGTGGCTTGGATGGTCTTGCTCTGATGCATACAGTTGGGAAAACGCATCCCAATATTGTTTTTCCTGTGAATGATTTTTTGATGTATTTGCCCAATTTGAGTGAGCTTTTTGTTCCTATAAATAAGGTTGGTGGACAATCTTCGGCAGGGATTAGAGCATTGGAAAGTGCATTTGAGTCTGGTAACAATATTCTTTTTTTCCCAGCTGGTTTGGCTTCGCGAAAAATAAAAGGAAAAATTATCGACCTCGAATGGAAAAAAACATTTGTTGTAAAAGCACGACAACACAAGCGAAATGTAATTCCAGTATTTGTGAGTGGAAGTAACAGTAAGCGTTTTTATCGTTTAGCTAATTGGAGAAAGCGTCTTGGTATTAAAGCAAACATCGAAATGCTGTATCTTAGCGATGAAACCTTCAAGCAAAAAGGGCGTGTTATAGAAATCTATTTTGGAGATCCAATTCCGTTTGAAACCTTCGATAAAAGCCGAAAAGATATTGAATGGGCTGAGTATGTTAAACAAATTGTGTATAGTTTGCTGCAAAATGATTAATTTTACACGCTCAGAGAATATTTTCTTATTCAAAGCAAATGGAACCAGTAGTTGAAAAAGTATCGCGCGAAGAATTGCTAAGGGAATTAACCCCCGAGCGTTTTGTACGCTATACCAACTTTGGAAGCAACGAGATTTTTATTTTTCATGGCGACGAAGCACCTGCATTAATGCGCGAAGTTGGTCGTCTGCGCGAGATTTCGTTTCGCGAAGCTGGTGGTGGCACTGGCAAGCCAATTGATGTTGATGTTTATGATAGCGGTTTAGGTTCATATATGCAGCTAATTGTATGGAATCCCGAAGAGCAAGAAATTGTGGGAGGATATCGCTATATCAGGCTCAATACCACGCGCCCCGATAAGCGTGCCGAGTATCATTTGGCTACAACTCACATGTTTCGGATGTCGCGAAAATTTCAGGTTTTTTATTTTCCACACACTATCGAGCTTGGACGTAGCTTTGTGCAGCCGCAATATCAGCCAGCGCGCGATAGCCGTAAGGGGATTTTTTCGCTCGATAATCTTTGGGATGGCTTAGGTGCTCTTATTATTTTACATCCCGAAATTCGCTATTTCTACGGAAAAGTGACCATGTATCTGAAGTACGATATTCTTGCGCGCGATGTGATTATTCATTTTTTAATGAAGTATTTCCCCGATCACGAAGCTCTCATTATCCCTTACGAATCTCGTCCAACAACCACACCAGTTGAAGAATTGGATGCGATTTTATGTGGAGCTAATTACGAGGAGGATCGCAATCTGATGAACAAGCTCGTTCGAAGTAGAGGAATGATTCTACCGCCATTGGTAAACGCATATATGAATTTGTCGAGCACGATGAAAACTTTTGGCGCATCGCTCAACGATAGTTTTGGCGACGTTGAAGAAATAGGTATTTTGGTTACCATAGCCGATATTTACGAATCGAAAAAACACAGGCATTTGGCATCGTTCGGCAAAGGACGTTAATGACCACTGCACCAATAGCATGAACGCAAAATACATTTGTGGTAGTACTCACTGGACTAAATGTCCTGCTCCTGATTTTCCCGAATATGCCTTTACGGGTCGTTCGAATGTTGGGAAATCTTCGTTGATTAATGCATTGACGGGAATAAAAAAACTTGCAAAAATAAGTTCAAGTCCTGGAAAAACACAAATAATAAATCATTTTTTAATTGAAGAAGAATGGTTTTTGACCGATTTGCCAGGTTATGGATATGCAAAGGCTGCCAAAACATCGCGTTTGAAGTGGGAAGAGATGGTGAGAGATTTTCTTATGAGGCGGGTGAATCTGATGACTACTTTTGTTTTGATCGATTCGCGACTCGAACCACAAAAAATAGACCTTGAATTTATCGATTGGTGTGGGCAAAAACAGTTGCCAATAGCAATTATATTTACCAAGGCAGACAAATGCACTAAAAATGAGCTAAATCATAATATCGAACAATTCCGAAAAAAAATGTCGGAATCGTGGGAAGAGATGCCCCCACAGATAGTTACTTCGTCCGAAATGCGTGTTGGACTCGACGACGTTCTTGCTTTTATTGCGGAGACGAATCGCTTTTGGGTCCGCCCTGAAAGGCATTAAATGCCGAATTTAGCGAGTGGCGCTTCATGCGTACAAGCCCAAAATACCAAAGGAAAGGAACAAATACTAAGAACAGAATCAATGCCCAATTTTTCTCGAGCATAAGAAGGAAGTCGTAAATTCCGTGTAATAAAAATGGCATAAAGAAGGCCATGAAAAGATTGAACATTTTGCGATCGGGAAGGAATTTGGCAAGTCCAAAGCGATATCCCATTACCACACCAAATAGTGCATGTGCTGGAACTGCAGTGATAGCGCGCATATAGCCTACCTGTGCCGATTGCGACCCATAAACATAAAGAATGTTCTCGACGAGCGCAAATCCGAGAGAAACAAATGCGGCATATACAATTCCGTCGAAACGTTCGTTGAAATGTCGGGAGCCAAAGAAAATTAGGATTACAGCCAACCACTTAAATATTTCTTCGGTAAATGACGCAACACCGAATGCATCTAAAAATGCAGCTGTTTCGCCAGTGAATCGTTCCACATGAGCTGAAATATATTGTTCAACAAATAGGATTGGGATAACAATAATGGCTCCAGCAAGTATTGCTTTGATAAGCATCCAAATAGGTTCTTTCTCGTATTTATCGCGATAATAGATATAGAACGCAAGAATGGCAACTGGTGCTGCGGCAAGTAAAATCAATGACATATTGATGAATTTGGGGATAAATGTATAAATAATTTGGATGATGCGTAAAAAAATTGCTTTTGAATGAGCGATTTTGTTGTTTGGAGCGAAAATTTAGTGCCCTTTGTTCCCAAATCCAATGGCATGACGAACTGCGTTTTCGCCAAAACGTTTACGGATGGAGTCGAGCGATTGGTAAAGGCGTGTCATTTCGGGTGTGTCGTCGAATAAATCGAGTTGTTGATTACCGCCTATAAGTTCGCTGAAGCGTATTCCGATAAGCCTCACTCTCAATCGGCGCGAATACAATTTTTTGAAAAGTTCTTTCACCAGAGGAGTCAAAACATGGTCGAAAGAGGTGTATGCTATTCGCTTTTGCATGCTGTGTGTTTCGAAATCGGCATAACGAATTTTTAGGGCTACAGTGCCCACCAATTTGTTGCTGTTTCGCAATCGGAAAGCCAGTTTTTCGGTCATGGTCGAGAGTATTTGTTCCATGCTGGCAATGTCGGTACTGTCGTTTTCGAAAGTGGTTTCGGTGCTTAGCGATTTTGCTTCTTCGTATGGAGTCACTGGGCTATCGTCGAGCCCATTGGCTCTTTTCCAAAGCATTTGCCCATTAGCTCCCAAAACGCGGGTTATGAGCCCTTGAGGCATTTCGCTCAATACGCCAATACTTACAATCCCCATCGAGCGAAGCAGTTGGGCTGTTTTTTTGCCCAGCATTGGTATTTTTTGGATGGGAAGTGGGTTGAGAAATGGTTTTACACCGTTTTGTTGTATTTCGAGTTCTCCATTTGGTTTTGCTTCGCCGGTGGCAATTTTACTAACGGTTTTGTTTATCGAAAGCCCGAACGATATGGGCAAGCCTGTTTCGTTGATGATTCGCTCGCGCAATTCGTGCGACCATTTCAGATTTCCAAAAAAGCGATCCATTCCAGTAAGGTCGATGTAGAATTCGTCGATGCTGCTTTTTTCGCATACGGGAGCTTTTTCTTCAACGATTTGGGTAACCATGCGCGAATAGTAACTGTAGCGTTCCATGTCGCCCCTGATTACTATTGCGTCGTTGCAAAGCATACGAGCCATTTTCATGGGCATTCCCGAGTGCACACCGAATGTGCGTGCTTCGTAGCTGCATCCCGAAACCACTGCTCGATCGCTCCAGCCGCCTACAACAACTGGCTTTCCAATCAAAGAGCTGTTCTCTTTTCGTTCTACAGAAACAAAAAAGGTGTCCAAATCGATATGTAAAACAGAGCGCTGCATGAATGCTTAAATAATAATCACATTTATAGATTGCAATGTAGTCATATTTATTAAACAAAAAACACCCAAACGTGAATTTGAGTGTTTTTTGCATTTAAAACAAGTGCAAAAATCCTTTTGACGAACTATTTGGCAAAAGCCACAGCGCGTGTTTCGCGGATTACGGTTATTTTGATCTGACCTGGATAGGTCATTTCTTCTTGAATTCGTTTGCTCAAGTCGAGCGAAAGTTGAGTTGCGGCTACATCGGAGAGTTTTTCGGCACCAACAATTACACGAAGCTCGCGACCAGCTTGAATAGCATACGTTTTTTGAACACCGTCGTAACTCATAGCAATAGCTTCGAGGTCGTTGAGCCGATTGATATAGCTTTCCACAACTTCGCGGCGAGCACCTGGTCGAGCACCCGAGATGGCATCGCAAGCCTGAACAATGGGAGCTATAAGAGTTGTCATCTCAATATCTTCGTGGTGAGCGCCAATGGCATTAATTATTTCGGGGTGCTCTTTGTATTTTTCAGCCAGCTTCATACCCAAGTGAGCATGAGGCATATCGGGTTCGTTGTCGGGAACTTTGCCTATATCGTGCAAAATGCCAGCGCGTTTGGCCATTTTGGGGTTTAGCCCAAGTTCGGCAGCCATGGTGGCGCAAAGATTGGCTACTTCTTTGCTATGTTGGAGCAAATTCTGACCATACGACGAGCGGTATTTCATTTTTCCAATCAGGCGAACCAATTCGTGGTGCATGTTGTGAATTCCCAAGTCGATGAGTGTTTTTTTCCCAACTTCAATAATTTCCTGTTCGATGTTGGCTTTTACTTTCGCAACAACTTCTTCGATACGAGCAGGGTGAATACGTCCGTCGGAAACCAGTTTTTCGAGCGATTGTCGGGCAATTTCGCGACGAACAGGATCGTAGGCCGATAAAATAATGGTTTCGGGAGTGTCGTCGATAACAATTTCGACGCCAGTAGCAGCTTCGAGAGCTTTAATGTTGCGTCCTTCACGACCAATAATACGTCCTTTTATCTCGTCGTTGGCAATTGGGAACGAAGTAACTGCATTTTCGGCAGCATGCTCAGACGCAGTGCGTTGAATGGTTTCGATAATTATTTTTTTTGCCTCTCTATTGGCGTTCAGTTTGGCTTCGTCAACAATGTCTTTTACATACGACATTGCTTCGATGCGAGCCTCTTCTTTAAGCGAATTCATCAGTTCGGCTCTTGCATCTTCGGCCGATAGCCCCGAAACAGCTTCAAGTTTATCGACGCTTTGTTTGTGAATCTTAGCAATGTCTTCCATTTTTTTGGCAACCAACTCGTTTTGCGAGCTGAGGTTGTCTTTAAGCGTTTGAATTTCTTTTTGTTTGCGCTGAAGTTCCTCTTGCCGCTGATTGAGCGACAATTCGCGCTGTTTTGCTTTGTTTTCGAGATTTAGAATTCTTTTGTTTTGTTCCTGAGTTCGGTTTTCCATATCCGATTTCATCTGAAAAAACTTCTCTTTAGCTTCAAGAATGCGAGTTTGTTTGATCATATCCGCTTCTTTCGATGCATCTTCGAGCATGAGTTTTTTCTTTCTTTCGGCATTTTTTCGGAAAATGAATACCCAAATAAGTAGGGCTGCCACTAGGGCAACTACTTCGAGTACTAAAATCAATACACTGTTTTCCATAATTCAATTTTTTACAATAAAAAACCCGCGTTGTTCATCAAAAGGGTGTCAAAAACCCCTAAATTAGCACGATTAGGTTAGCCAAAGTATTCAGACTTCCATTGTTGCCAAAATGGCATTCTTTTCAGACATGGCCTGTCTTAGGACTTGTGAGACATCACCTTAAGCGATTCTGTTGAGTTTTATCTACCGTAAAAAACTGATGAACTACGCGGGTCGTTTCTTTTTGTTAAGAACTATACTGCTTCAACCAGCAGTTGGTTAATGTTTTGTAATCGGGAATGCAACTCTTCGTTTATAAAGCTGTTATTTTTGTCCGATTTCCCAAGCGAAGCTGCATAATTGAGCAAGGTCATTGCTAAAATATCCTGCAAATCTTTTCCGGGGAATTGCAGTAGGAATTCTTTCACTCTGTTATTAATCGTTTCAGCCGCATTTCTGATCAAAATTTCGTCTTCATTTTCAACAGACATGGTGTATTTTCTGTTTGCAAGGGTAACCGATATTTTTACCATTTCTTTCATTATTCTTCGAGCAACAAAATACACTTATCTATTTCGCGTATCAATTCATTCAATTTTTTTCTGGAAGACTGAGAATTCGAACCACTATCAATCGATTTGGCTACAAGAATTGTTGTGTCTATCATTTCTCGGTTCAACAATTTTTGTTTCAGCGCGTCAATTTCAGCTTTTAGTTTTGTATTCTCTTCCCTCAGAATCTCAATTTCTTTTTTGGAATCATCGAGCTGCCCAACCAGTTTTCTGACATTATTTTCTATGTGAGAAACTAAAGTAGCCAACTCTTTCATAACCTCAATGAAATTGAACTGCAAAGATAATCATTTAAAAGGAAAAGTCAATACTTCATTTCGAACAAGTCCAAAAAAAAGGCTGTCCTTTCGAGACAGCCTTTAAAGTAGTATCAGCAAAAATTATTCAACGATGAATTTTTTGGTGAGGCGGTTGCCATTGTTCATCAAAGAAAGGAAGTAATTGCCTGGAGCAAGGTCAGAGATATTGATGTTTTCTTTGTAATAATCACCAATTGTTTGTTCTCCAAAACTAACTTCTCTTACAAGCTGTCCGTTTCCGTTAAGAATTTGTGCTTTTACGTTGCCACTATACTGAAGAGCATATTCAACGCTAAGTACATCGGTTGCAGGGTTTGGCGAAGTGGTCATTTTTAATCCTTGGAAGTAACCTTCGTCGTTAATTCCAACATAATTGGCATCAATAACTGCAAACAAAGAAATGTTCACATCGTAGCTACCACCTGTAGCATAATTGATAGTGAGCCAGTAATACGTTGATGGATCAATACAGCAGAAAGAATAGTTCAATCCACCATGGTTGCCTGGTTCGTCGCAAAGCATATAAGCTGTATCGGTTGCAATACGCATTGGAGCAAAGTTAGCAACAACAGCAAAGTCGGCGTTCATTGGAATTACTGAAGGAAGACCTACATAGTTCATTCCAGAAACAGTTGCCCAAGTAGTGTCGATGGCGCTGGTAAGAAGATTTACAGTAGCGAGAGGACTTCCTCCATAAGCATCTGGACCTAAGCCTTTAACACCCGAAGCGGTAATAGTTTGGTCGGTAGCCAATTCGTAAATCATCAACTCGAGGTATGAGCTTGCACCACCAACGAGTACATGTTTACCCCCAATCATGGCAATAATACCTTCAATGCCAATGTTGCCAGATACAACATAACCCATTCCATAATAGTCAAGACCGTATGGATGTGCAATAGTGTTGTCGTAGTTTACGCCAAACCAGTAACCGCAACCATTACCAAGAGAATCTGCCATTCCCAGTTGATATATGTTTGGTGTTGGCGAACCAAAGCAAGGAATTGAAGTTGAAGTCCAGCCAAGAGTATCGGTTGGAGTTTTGGGAGAAACCTCGTAAAGTTTCTTGCCTGTGTAGTTCAAAGAGCCACTGCTCGGCATTGGTGGCACCAACTGTTGAGCAAAAAGAGCAACACTCATTGTTACAATCGCGAAAGATAGAAATAATTTTTTCATTTGTTTTTGTTTTGATTTTAACGTTAACCAACAGACAAAAGTAGAAATATTTTCGTTGCATGCAAAAATATTTTTTTTAGAGAACTTCTATAAAAAGGCAAAGTTTCCCGACAACATTTATTGCT
>DYON01000232.1 GCA_020720525.1 Acetofilamentum sp. | reverse complement strand
GCCAATAATCGTCAATCACAATAATAATGCAGTTGCCAGGATTCAGTAGCCAGTAATCAGTTGTCAGGATTCAGTAGCCAGTATTCAGTTGTCAGTATTCAGTTGTCAGTATTCAGTAGCCAGTAATCAGTAGTCAGGATTCAGTAGCCAGTTGTCAGTTATTCCTCGTCCCAATCGATGATAAATTTGGTTTCTTCTTTCTTTTTATCGTCTTTTTTGTTGAGGGTCGTATCGTTTTTGAACAAGCCAAATTCGCCGTTGAGAATTTGTTTTAGGTTTTGTTTCTCGGTTTGAATATCTTGTCTCACTTTTTCCTGCATCGCTTTTTTGTCGAGCTGATTGTATTTGGGATTATCGACTGTTCCTGTAATTAGTATAAAAATGGTTGGATTTCCAACACCATCATCTTTCACATAGCCATACTCGTCTTCGGGAGAATTGTTGTTGGTTTTTGGCTTTTTCACATCGGCATATTTCACTTCGAGGTGATATTCAATTTCGTTTTCGAATGAGTGAGTGCCCGAAATCTTCATATTCATCACATTGGAGCGAATTTCAGTTTTAGGAATATTGATTTTTTTATTGCCGATTGAAATATTGCTACTTAGTTTTTCGAATTGGATATCGGAAAAATCGCGGTCTTTGATAATTTCTTGTAAATCGTTGATTGGAGCATAACCAACTAGTTGCCCGTTTAAAATTTCAATTTCGGCACTTGCCACAATCGACGCAGGATCGACCTCTAGCGTTTCGGAGAAAACAGTTTTAAACTGCAACGAAACCGTTGCTTTTCCGCGCAAATTGTCGTAAGTAAGGTCTTCTTGTCCAAAATTGTTGAACACAATAAATGCTTCTCGAACATCGAGGTTTTTCAATTTGGCATCGCACGACACAATCACTTTGTCTTTGGTTCGTGTATCGCAACTACCTTCGCCAGCGATGGAGCCACCGAGTGTATTCATGCTTACATTTTCAGACAGCAGTCTATTATTGTTCAAATGCACACGTGCTTTCACTTTGCTGGCACCGAATTTATTGTACGATAATTTATCGGCCGAAAAATCGACCATGGCAACAACTGCGTCGGGTAAAACAAATCTGATTGTGCTGTTGTTAGCTGTGTCGGAATCGCTATCGGGAAACAAATCGTTTACCACCAAATTGTTGGAATGTATATCGGCTTTTAATCGCAAATTGGCATTTTCGGCAAACAAATAGGGTAAAAAGTCTTTCATGAAACCACTTCCGCTAAAATCGCTGCTGCCATAAGCCAAATCGAAACGATTCAAATTGAGGTCGGTATTCGAAAAAGATGCATCGAGCAGTTTGATGGCAGCAGTTTTTTCCATCCCCGTTGCGCAGAATTGCGCATTTTCGATGAGTACGGTTCCTTGGCTTTTGCTGTCGATAAAGTCCTTCGCGTTTACTTTTGCGAAATCCTTTATTTTTCCAAAGAATTGAATGTCGAATTTTACATTCCCACTCATGGTAGTAATATCGCTCCAACCACCCCACTCCTTAATTTTATTCAGTTCTAAATCGCCTTTTGCTTGCAATTTTATTTGTGGAAACGAAAAATCTTTAATCTGCAAACTGCCAGTAATTGATTTGCCATCCATTTGAGCCGAAAAATCCTTCATCAAAACAATCCATGTGCTTTCTTTCCCAAAATCGGAACAAGAAAAATGTCCTTTAAAACTGATGTTGCTGAGCGAAATATCATTTTCGTTTTGCTCCATAAAACCATTTTGCAGATTAACATCAACATCAACAGCAGGCATTTGATTGTTTCCATAATGCCCTTTCACCTTTGCGGCAATTGAAACAACGCCTTTGTGGCTGAATTCCTTAAAAAAAGCTTGATGCTGCTTTGGAAGCAAACTAATAAACTCATTTAGGTCGGTTTTATCGGAATGGACCGAAATATCGACCATTTGTTTCGAGGTGTCGTATTCAACTTTTCCGTCGGAAAGCAGTAGCACATCGGCAATTCTAATTTCGGCTGCCGAATACGTAACTGTCGAAGCGAGGGTGTTGACATTCAAAACTGCATTTACACGCGCTTCGGCACCCGGAATAAGTACCAGACCTGCAGTTTCGATGGTATCGACCTTTAAGTCGGACGAAAATTTCATCCCAAATTCATCGGCGGTGAAATTGCCCGACGCGTTGGCACTGTTGAAAAAGAAACGGTATTTTTGCTTGCTGCGCACATCGGAATATGAAACTGCAACATTGGTAAAATAGAGTTTCTCGAGATGAAATGCTGCATCGTTTCCATCTGAGCTTGTAGTGGTATCGGGTTTAAGTAAATGAAAATTGTCGGAGCCATCGGCAAAAACTTGCAGGTTTATATTTCCTTGGCTCATGCCGATTTGCCTAATGGTATAATCTCCTGTAATAATGTCGATTAAATCGAATTCGAGCGAAATCCAGTTGGCAGCAAACAAGGTTCCCGATTTCTCGGGAGTGGCATCGCTGGCCGAAACGCCATTGAAAACCACCGATACATTTGGGAAATGATGAAAAAGCGACACATCGATATCGTCAACTTTTATTTCGGTGTTTAGCTCCTGATTTACCCTGCTGATGACTCGTTGCTCAATTTTATTCTGAAAAATAACTACCAGCAACCAAGCCAGCAAAACGAGCGAAACAAACGAGCCAAGCACCCAAAGAAATATTCGGAGTACTTTCCAATACCATTTTCGCTTTTTCTTAAGCGGTGCTTCCTGATCCATAGCTTATACTAACGCAGATAAAATGAGAAAATTTCACTATTCGTCACTCTTGAAGCTATCCCAACCCTGAGCTTTAAGCGCTATGCTTTGTCCTATTTTGCTTATGAGGTTGAGTCCTTCGTTTTTATCGGTGATATGACCAATTACCAAAATGTCGTTGTTGTCTTTAATCTTTTCGTAGTCGTTGAGTGGAACAGTAAAAAGCAATTCGTAGTCTTCGCCACCATGCAGAGCCATGGTCATGGAAGAAACATTGAATTCTTCGGCAATTTTAGAGGTTTCGAAATCGAATGGGATTTTGTCTTCGTAAATGCTGCAACCCGTTCCACTTTGAGAGCAAATATGGTACAATTCCGACGACAATCCGTCGGATATGTCAATCATACTCGATGGTTTGATGCCAGCATTTCGAAGTAAATCAACAACATCGAGACGGGGTTCGGGTTTCAGCTGGCGTTCGATTGCGTATTCCAGACCTTGCAAATCGGGTTGGAAATTCGGATTGGCTTCGAATGTTTTCTTTTCGCGCTGCAAAACGAGCAAACCAGCGTAAGCGCCGCCCAAATCGCCACTCACGCAAATGAGATCGTTGGGTTTGGCTCCATTGCGATACACAATTTCATCTGCTTTTGCCTTTCCCAAAACGGTAATCGAAATTGCAAGACCTATAACACTGCTGCTGGTGTCGCCACCAATCAAATCGACTTTGAATTTGTCGCATGCCAGTTTCATTCCAGAATATAATTCTTCGAGTGCTTCGACTGGGAAGCGGCTCGAAACGCCAATACTCACCAAAATTTGCTGTGGAGTACCGTTCATTGCAGCAATATCGCTCAAATTTACTGCAACAGCTTTGTATCCCAAATGCTGCAAAGGCATCCAGGCCAAATCGAAATGAACGCCTTCGAGCAACAAATCGGTCGAAATAAGCGTTTGTTCGTCTTTGTTGTATTGCACCACTGCGGCATCGTCGCCAACGCCTTTGAGGGAACTTTTGTTTACAAGGGGAAAATATTGCGTAAGATGGCGAATGAGACCAAATTCGCCTAGCGAAGAAATTTCAGTACGTGCGGGATTTTTGTCGTCGAACATAATTACTCCATTTTTTGCAAAAATAATGATTCTCTTACAGTTGATAATCGCTTGTTTAAATTGTTATCAACCAATAATATTTGAAATCTTAAACTGAAGCTCTTATATCACTTTCCGTTTTACAATAAAATGTTAGTTACGCTGGTTTTAAAATTGCATTTTTGCTAATTGAAACCGATGGAATTTCTAATATTTTAATAGTAATTTCTTTTGTTATTAGCACTTTCATATTTATAAAAACATTTCTAAAACTTTTATGAGTGTTTAATCACTATAATCAGATAGATGCAAAAGATTG
>DYON01000231.1 GCA_020720525.1 Acetofilamentum sp. | reverse complement strand
CATGAAGAAATTTATCCTTTCCTTTGCGCTTATGGCGTTTCTGCTGCCATTGGATGCGCAGATTCAGGTAGTTGCCGACATTACATGCTATGGCAACGCAAGTGGAGCTTTGATTGCAGTTCCCGATTTCGGAACAGCTCCATTTACCTACAATTGGAGCAATGGAGCTACAACGCAAGCTATTCACAATTTGCCATCGGGGTCTTACAGTGTTACTGTTACCGATGCACTTGCTGCTACAGCTGTTTACAGCTACAATCTTGGTGAACCAACTCAAATTGTAATTTCGTATGCACCAGCCGACATTACTGCAAGTACTTGCGATGGATTCAACAATGGAGCCGCCGATATTTCTGTTGCTGGTGGTGTTCCTGGCTACAACTATCTGTGGCGCGATGTAAAATTCGATTCTACTTTTTATACGCAAGATATTGCTTCGGTTCGCGGAGGTGTGTATCGGGTGGAAGTGACCGACAACTGGAATTGTATGGTTTTCGATACCATTGTTATTCCCAATGTCGATACCATTCCATATATCAGCACGCTTGTAGAATATGTTTGCAATGGACTTCAGGGAACTGCAACAGTGAGGGCTACTCAGGCTGTGGCTGGTTATTATTTTAATTATGAGTGGAATACACCTTTTGCAACAGGTTCGTATCTAACAACCGATAGTGCTTTTGTGGGTTCGGTGGCTCTTTTGGCAGGAACTTACACAATCACCATTACCGACAATCAAACAGGTTGTGAGGGCTACTACGATTTCACTATCAATCAATCTGCTACTCCACTTGTGGTTGCCGAAACCTCTGTTCACAACATCTGCGACCGCGATCTTTTTGGATCCATTTCGCTGCAGATTACTGGTGGCGACCCCAAGCCCGCTTACAATATAGTTTGGTCTGGCCCAAATGGTTTTGCTGCAACCGATGTTGCAGTGGTTTCGGGATTAGCTTCGGGAATTTACAACTACACAGTTACCGACGACAGCGTTTGCGTGGTCAATTCTACTGTGATAATACACAGCGAAAAAGGCGATTGTTTCACTTTGCCAAATTTGGTAACACCCAATGGCGATGGTTTCAACGACACCTATTTTGTTGAAGGTGCCTGCAATTACACAAGTTTCTTTATTCAAATTTACGATTCATGGGGAAAACTTGTTTTCGAATCGACCGATTGCAATGCAGCATGGGATCCGCTTGCCGATAATGCTTCGGCCAACACGGTGTATTATTACCTCGTTCGTTTGAGCGATGGCACCATAGAAAAGGAATACAAAAACAGCATCGACATAAAATACTAAGCCCATGAAAAAAATTATATTTATTTCGATATTCGTTTTTGCAGCCAGCGCTTTGTTTGCTCAGTTTCAGATTGGGCAAAACATGAGTCCATTTCAGAATGTAGCTCCCGAAACTCAGAATCAGGCTCTTTCGGCTTGGTATAGTGTTCCTCAACTCAATTTCTCAACTGGTTCGCGCATCGATGGTTTTGGAAATCTGCCTGTATTTCATACTTTGGCTATGTCGGCGCAAACCGGAAACAATACAGGTGCAGCCTTGATAATCAATCGCGAAAAAGCTGGACTCACAACTCTGATTTCGGCCAATTTCTCATTTTTGTATTCGTTGAATTTAGCTCCCGAAAAAGCAATGAAGCTCGTTTTCCATGGAACTGGCTCTTTCAATCAAATGTCGTTCAATATCGACGATGCCATTGTGAATCATGCGAGCGATCCATTGCTCACTGGCGGCACCACCAATCAGCCAACAGGAAATGCTTCGGCTGGATTGGCACTCTTGAGTCAAAATAAATACTATGTTGGCATCAATGCATCGCAGCTAATTCCAGTGCGTTATGGTTTTATGAATTCGCAATGGGATAATAAAGCAAAACCAGTAATTGGATTTCAGGCTGCATATATTTTCAATTTGAACGAATATGCTTCGTTGCAAGCATGGGCTTCGGCGAGCTATAGCAATAGCAATATCAGCTGGCAAGTGGGAACCGACTTTAAATATCGCAAGATTTTTTGGGTTGGTGCCGGATACCGCGACAATGGTTCGCTGCTGTTCAACGCTGGAATAACGGCACAGAGTTTTAGCTTTGGCTACTCATTTGCTTATGGCTTTTCGGATGCGGTTAGCAACAATGCCACTTATGCTGGAGTGAGCAATGCTGTTTTTATTCGCAAAGTTTTCAACGAACAAAAATCTGCTCGCTGATGAGGCTCAAAACAATATTATTTGCATTGTTAGCAACCTCTTTTTGTGGAAATGCTCATTCGCAGAAGCTTTTGCAGCAATGGGATAGTGCTTTTAAAGCCGAGAAAGTTGTTTTTGCTCCATTTGATGTTCTCAATAGTACCGATGGTGATTTTGCTCCTGTAATGCTGAAATCGGGCAACATCCTTTTTACTTCGGAACGAGTGAATCCGAAAACCCGCGAAGCTGCTCTTTCGGGCAATCAGAATGTGTATGAATACAATCTGCAAAATGGGAAAGTAAGCTATTCGTATTTTTACAACAACGACGACCATACAGCTGTTGCGGGAATGAGTGCCGACACTAAAACAATTTTTCTTTTTCGTGCATGGCATAGTGGCGATATTTATTTTACTTCGGGGCTTTCGGGCAAAGAGCGATACAATCACTTCAGCCCAATTGCTGCTCCGGTAAATTCCGATAATAGTCAAGAGCAATCGGCAACTTTGTGGACTCAGTGGCTTGTGTTTTCGTCGGATAGGGAAGGTGGAAAGGGAGGATTCGATTTGTATTATGGAATGGCCGACGATAAAATGAAATTGTATGGAGCTTTACCACTCGATGGAGTAAATAGCGATTCATCCGAAACCGATGTGCGATTTATGTCCGATGGAACCTTGTTGTTTAGTAGCAATCGCAGTGGAAAGTTTTGTTCATATAGCACACTTTTCGATGGGGTCAAATGGAGCGATCCAATGCCAATCTCATTTATTCCCGAAAGTTTTGCAGGCTCCGATGTACGCGACCTCGTTGTTTACGACAGTGCTATGTAATTCAGTAGCAACAAGAGTGGTAATTATGATATTTACTCGGGGAAAAGAAAAATAGATCAAATTTCGGTAGTAAAACCCGACACAATTGTTGTTGTGGTCGAAGATACGATTCCAATTGAAACCGATACGGTGGTTCAGCTTAACAAATTTGAACAGAAACTTCAAGATTTGGAGCAAAAACTCGACAGCATGGAATACAAACCCTATCGTGCATTTGTGCAGGTTGGGGCATATCGGTTTGTGAATTCTGTAAAAGAGTTTAAAAATCGATTTCCAGCTTTCGATACAACTGCACTGAGGATAGAATTTGAATTGGTCAATTCGCTTCCTGATGCAAAAATACAGCGTTTTATTATTGATAAAACTTTCTCTACACTCCGAAATGCTGCCATACGGCAACAAGAAGCATTGAAACAACAGGCAAGCGAAATCAACCGCTACGAATCGCCGGTCGATGCCTTTATTGCAGTTTACGACAACCGCGATGTGCGCATTGTTATTTTTTTTAATCTCGACAAAGACGATTACAAGATTTTGGTTGGCAACAAAGCTATTTATTTCTGAAAAGCAACTCCAAAGCGCCGATAGAAGTCGGCAGCAATATCGGCATACGAATACATCGAACCGCTTAGGCTGCGCGAGATGCCAATGTAGAAGTTCTTTTCGCCCGATAGGCGTTCAATTGTTTTGCGCGAATATTCAAACGAGCTGTTGTAGGCTGTTGCGTAGCATTTCACTTTTTCTTCGTTGCTTGTGAAAGTCCAATTCTTCGCGTCCATTATTTTGATAAACAAAATCAGATACATGAGTTGATCTTGACCCGAATTGAGTTGGCTCACAATTGCTCTGCGAGCTTCGACTGTGTTGGTGGTGTCGAATACAAGTGGTGGTAACCCAAATATTTTTGGCTGAATATGCATCCACTTTTTTTGCAATTGCATAGCAAAAGATGGCTTTATTTGAAATTGCCCTATGGAGAAATTGGCATACGAGTCGCCAAACTGTAAGTAAAGTGTTTGAAGTGCCGTTACTTCAAAAAAATCTTGAATGGCATCGAAGCGAATCAACTCGGGGAACACTATGCTCCAGCCCAAAGCCGG
>DYON01000230.1 GCA_020720525.1 Acetofilamentum sp. | reverse complement strand
TATTTATCATTTCGATTTGACCGAATTCATTTCCGATGGGCTCTTCTATTCCTAAAATTGGCTCGCAAAGCAGTTTCCCGTCGAAAACAACAGGAATAATATCGGAACCCTGCATTTTTGGCAGTAAGATGGTTTTGGTGTTCATCCACCGTTCAACAAAACGATGCGTAAAAACTTCGTCGGGCATGCTCCAGTAACACATTACTGTTTTTGCCTCAACAAACCAATCTTGTTTTTCGATAAAACTAAAAATCAGCTCCGATTTCCGAATCTTCTCTGCGGGCGAAATGCTTGCTTTGCGTAGCCGCATTTCTTTTCGTAGCGATTTTTTCAAGTCGAAAACATACATTGCTTATTGATTTGATAGCTGTCTAAAAATATTTTCAACACAAAATTTCATCGTTCGCCACACGAAACTTCTTGTATAGGCGAACATGGAATCGTCGTAGCACAACGATTCCATGTCCTGCTTCGCTGGACGATAAAATGTTGTTTGCTTCCATTATGTCCTGCTTCGCTGGACGATAAAATGTTGTTTGCTTCCATTATATTTTTAGACAGTTTATTAATATTCTGGCTATTTGTTGATGACCCGTTGCCTGAGGCGCTTTTCGATTTCAACATCAATAATTTTAAGCACCTGAAATTCGCTGAGCAGAATCATTTGATTTTCTTCTTCGGTTTCGGTCTGCATTTTTTTCACTACTTCGTCCATTTTGCCAGCAACAACAAGATGTTTGTATTCTAAAACAGCACTTTCCATTTCTTGAATCAGAATGGCCATATTGTTGTCGGTATGCATAATCATAATACCGTGTTTGTCCCAATTGGGACTGAGTGCGTGGCCCGAGTTCATAATTCCAGCAGCAACATTCGACAAGCTTGGGTCGAGCATGTTCAACACCCGATTTACATTGATTTGCCCATCTATTTTAACCTGTTCGCGGCAAACGTCCAACACTTTGCCGTATTGCGCATTGGAGAAAGCAAGTTTGTCGGCATTCAATTCATCGAAAATATATGTTGCAACATTGCTTTCGGTTACTATTTCGGTGCCCAATTCGTCGGTTTTTCTGAATTTGATAATCTTGTCGCCAAATTGCAGCAACATCCGAAGAATATTGCGTTCGGCTTCTTCCACCCTGTCGGACAATGGAACATCGAACTGCTCGATTTTCTCTTCGCCCGACTCGCTATAATCGATTGGATTGTATTCTTCGGGTCGAAGCAGCTTTTTCATTTTGCCACGCAGCATTTTGTTCATCTCGGTCATCAGTACTTTTTCTTCGAGATGGAACAAGTTGGCGCAATCGGTTACAAGCAGCGATCGCACAATTCCGTCGGGAATTTCGGCAATGCTGTGCACAATATCTTTCATGGCTTCGGCGCGTCTAAGCGGGTCGTCGCCTGCTTCGGCAAACAAAATTTCGGCTTTGAAAATTACAAATGTCTTTTTGTTTTCGACGAGAAAATCTTGCAATCCCTTTGCCGAATGCTTGCGGGCATACGAATCGGGGTCGTCGCCATCGGGAAAAAGCACCACGCGCACCGTTAGGCCTTCGGCAAGCAACATATCTATTGCTCTAAACGAAGCTTTGATTCCGGCCACATCGCCATCGTACAAAATACAAACCTTGGTCGAATAGCGACGAATGAGCCGTATTTGATCGGCAGTGAGGCTGGTTCCACTCGACGCTACCACATTGTTGATTCCGGCCTGAACCATGGCTATCACATCCATATAGCCTTCCACCAAATAGCATTCGTCGCTACTTATGATGGCGTTTTTGGCCAAATGTAGTCCATAAAGAACATTGCTTTTGTGGTATATTGCTGTTTCTGGCGAATTGACGTATTTGGCAATTTTGGCATCGCTGCGCAAAGTGCGCCCTGCAAATGCAATGATTCGACCTCCAGTGCTATAAATTGGAAAAACAATTCTTTCGCGAAGACGATCGTTTCCCGACTCGGCATTCACAAGACCGTTTTTCGCCAGCACTTCCTGCGAAAAGCCTTCACTTTTGGCATACGTTGCAAACGCATCGTATTGCTGTGGCGAATAGCCTAAACCAAACTTTTTCACAGTGGCATCGCTTAGTCCGCGTTCGCGAAAATAACTCAAGCCAACCGATACTCCTTCTTTCGAATCCCAAAGCTGCTTAGTGAACCACTTTCCGGCAAATTCGTGAACAAAATAGCTCTGTTCTTCTTCCGATTTTTTTTCGAGGTAATCGGCATCGGGTTCATCTTCTACAATATCGACTCCAAATTGCTTTGCCAGTTTGCGTAAAGCCTCGGGATAAGTGTAATGCTCGTATTCCATCAAAAAATTGACTGCATTGCCAGCTTTTCCACAACCAAAGCACTTGAAAATTCCAATCGAAGGCGAAACACTGAAGGAAGGCGTTTTCTCGTTGTGAAACGGACACAACCCTATGAGGTTCGACCCACGCTTTTTGAGTTGCAGGTATTCGCCAATCACATTTTCGATGCGTACAGCGTCCATTATTCGTAATATATCTTCGCGTCGGATCATTGTTTTATTCCAAGCAACAAAAATATGATTAATTTCGGTGAGAAAAAATTGAAATGACGATGTTGAAGCCTTTTTCAATATTGCGGCTTACATTAGTTATGCTCGTTTTTGTGAGCAGCAATGCTGTTGCACAGGATTCTTTATCGGTTCACGAAAAATATTTTCGTTATCGCGAACGTCTTAGGTACTTTGTGGTTTTTAACAACGAACCAGGAGGTGCTTTGTTGGCCAACATTCGCAATCGTAATGTTTGGATCGACCCAGATGGTGTATATCCTTCGGGCGACGAAACCGATTATCACCACAGCATCACATTTGGGCAAACACATACCCGCACGGGCTACTTGCTGGGAACACTTGCCACCGAATACGCTTTGCTGAAGCAAGCAGGAAAGGCGAAAGATGCCGAAATCACCAAATCCGAAATAGTTCAAATTCTCAATGCGTTCGACCGCACCGATTTGTGCGAAAGCCGTGCTCCGTGGTTCAAAGATAAAGATACACTCGATGGTTTTTTTATCCGCGAAGATGCTCCACCCGTTTTATCGAAATCGATGTATCGTTTTCTGAACAAAGACCTCAACAACAACGATTATTTTAAAGAACGCTTCGAAAGAGGCGAATATGGCTTTCCGGCGCTTATAACGCCATCGGCAACCGAAGGAATAGCTTCGTGTCTCGATAGCAGCAACCATTTCTTCAAACATCTGATGAAAACCCGATACCATGATGTTGCGATGGATAGCAATGCTATAATCGATATCACACATCAGAATTTTACCAGTCAAGACGAAATACTTGGAGCCTTGGTTGGTTTGGCTTTAACCATAAAACTTGTTGACGAAGAAGAAATACATCTTCGGGCATTGAATCAGGCTGTGCGAATGATTCATTTTCTGTCGGGAGGAGGCAAAACGCTTTGGTGGCGACCACTTTTTCCCGATGGAATGCGCATGGGCAACGAAAATGGTGCCGACGGAAGAGCTTTTGCCTTTGCGATGAAATGGTTTGCTTACAAATTTGCAGGCAAATCGTTTCTTTCAAGCAATTATCCCGCCTTGCTCAAAGCACCATGGTGCCGTACAGCATTCGAAGGAACCGAATACGCTTGTGTGAGTGGAATTGGCAACAACGAATATCGAATATTGCGCTATCTCACAGCCGAAGCACTTGCTATTTCGGGACAAAGTGTCGTTTTCAACGATGTTGGTCGGGAGTTGAAATTGATAGCATCGCCCTACGATTGGGATACATTTTACATGCTGCTTTATTGCGCCCTGCACAACGTTGAACCGGTAAACATCAACTTCAATTATTCAAAACTTGATCTGCAGCTCAATCAAGCTCCGACAAACGGCACATGGCAATACCGATACGATGATGTGAAAACACCAAAAGGCTGGTCGGCCGAATTCAAATGGTCGGCAACCCGCGAATCGCAAAATGGCTTAACCGACGAAAGTTGGGCAATTGGCAATTATTCGGGAATCGATTTCATGTTGCTGCACAATTTGGCTTGCCTTGTGCTGGAAGACTACAATAAAACCTTTAAAAACGCTCTTTACGAAAAGTAAAGAAAAAGCTATAATAAGGTTAAGGTGGGTTCAAAAATAAAAAGCCGATGTCATGCTGAG
>DYON01000229.1 GCA_020720525.1 Acetofilamentum sp. | reverse complement strand
CGGCTACTTTGACCAATTCGTCGATAGCTGCAGCAATTGATCCAGTTTTCCGACAATTGCATGTGGCAATATTGCTGAGCTTCACCAAATCGTCGCGCAAAGCATTCATGGGTTCGATGTATTTTTTCCAAGCCGACTTGCGTGCCTCTTTCACCTGATTATTGGCAGCCGCTTCGAGGGCAGATAGCTCGTCATCGGTAGCCAGTTTTTTATCGAGTATATAGCTTCTGAACTTTGAAAGGCCATCAAATTCTTTTTCCCATTCAAGACGTTCGTCCGATTTGTATCGCTCGTGCGAACCCGAAGTGCTGTGTCCGAGCGGCTGTGTTGCTTCGGTAACGTGAAAAACTACAGGAACATGTTCGCTGCGGCACAACTCAATTCCTTCCGAGAATGTTTTCGAAAGGGCTTCGTAATCCCAAGCATTCACACGATAAATTTCGAATCCAGGCTTATTGTTGGTTCGTCGAAATCCTTCGAGTGCTTCGCTGATGCTGGCTTTCACCGTTTGCTTGTCGGTAGTCACCGAAATGCCATAGCCATCGTCATAAACAATCATAGCAAGCGGAACTTGCATCACACCTGCGGCATTGAGCGTTTCCCAAAAATGTCCTTCGCTGGTCGAAGCATCGCCAATGGTACCAAAAGCCACTTCGTTGCCACCCGAACTGAATTTCGCAAATCGTTTATCGGTCGCATAAACGCGATACCATTTCGAAGCCAAGGCCAAACCCAACAAACGGGGCATTTGTCCAGCAGTTGGGCTGATATCGGCGCTTGTGTTTTTTTGTTGGGTCAAATCGTTCCAGTCGCCATCGTCGGTCAAACTGTGCGAAGCAAAATGGTTGTTCATCAATCGACCACCATTATTGAGATTCACATTTTTGTCGGGAGTGCCATACAGTTGCGAGAAAAACTCCTCGATGGAAAGAATACCCAGCGCCATCATAAGGGTTTGATCGCGATAATAGCCCGAACGCCAGTCGCCATCGCGAAAAAAGTGCGACAACACCAGCTGAGGCAATTCCTTGCCATCGCCGAAAATGCCAAATTTAGCTTTGCCACTAAGCACTTCTTTTCGTCCTAAAATACTCGCTTGGCGACTTTCGAAACCAAGTATGTAGTCGTTTAGAATTAATTCCTTGTTAGAGATAATATTTTTGTTTTGCATAGTCAATCGAAATCGAATGTACAAATTTACCAAAAATCAAAATACGATAGATGTGTACAGATTTCAGCACGAGCAAAACTAACACAAATAACTATAAATATGATAGTTACAGATTATGATTTGTATCATATTTATCTAAGGGCATCTCTAAAAACCACATTTTTGTATGCAATCAATATGACAAAAGTGGGTTTTTCGATACTTCCTTAATCGAAAATCAAGATATTTGCAGCATTTACATAAATCAATGACTCAATCCAACAGACAGTATCTAATTTTACATGACCGCTATCACTATATATTAATTTTCAAATAGTTACATTAAATAATTGTTTTGTTCAAACCATTTTAAAATAAAAAATGCGGTTCATTTAATAATTATTCATAAGTTTGTTTCCCAAACACATTAACTATGATAAAAATATTTGATTTAGAATCGAATCAGCTGTTGACTGAACTATCGGACGAAGAATTTGCAATGCTGACCGAGGCTTTAGAAGAAGAATCTATAGAGGATTCAGATTATTATCTTCACATTTCCGATGTTGAATATCTCGAAGAAAACGAAACAAGCCCAGCTTTAATCGCAAAATTGAAATCGATGCTCGAAGGGCGCGAAGACCGCGAAATTAAATTTCTTCGTAGCGAATAAATTTCAATTTAAAAGGACTTTTATCATCATCAGCGACTCCAAGAAGTCGCATCAGTTTCAATTTTCGCCAAGTATAGGCTACGCTTTATGCCATGCTTGACCTTGAAATTTCGTACTTGAATTGCTTTTGGTACTTTCGAAAGATTTGTTATTGCCATTCAAATCCTGCTTTGCTTGTTATGAGCAGCCGAATGAAGTATTGATTTATATAAAAGTCTTGCTTTTGTGGGCTGTCTCAAAATAGGATATTGATCACAAGCTCATCATTCCAGTGTCCGAGTATTCCGATGATATAGAATTATTATGTTAGGATAATCATCAATCTTGCTCGAATCATTTAATACAATTGTAAAACATAATTTTTGTCATTCTGACTCAATCTTGTTAATCAAGAGTTAATTTATTTCTCGCAAAAAATCTATTCATACATTTGCATATTGTATTACCTAATTGCAAATTTAAAGCCCAACAATCATGAGTATGTTTTGTTATCAGTGTCAGGAAGCAGCTAAAAACACTGGCTGTACAGTAAGAGGTGTTTGCGGAAAATCGGAAGAACTTTCCAATATGCAAGATCTTTTAATTTTTGTTTTAAAGGGGATTTCTATTTATGGGACAAAAGCACGTGAATTTGGAATCGAAAATAAAAAAGCGAATAAATTTGTTTTTGATGGTTTATTTATGACTATCACCAATGCAAACTTCGATGATGAGCGGTTTATTGAAGCTGTGCGGGAAGGTCTAAAAATTCGCGAAGAGCTTAAGGAAGCGTTTGTTAAAGCTGGTGGAACCATTACGTCCGACATTCACGAGGCGGCCACATGGACAGCTGATACCGTAGAAGAATTTGAAGCCAAAAACGGTTCAATCGGCGTATTGGTTACAGAAAACGAAGATATCAGAAGTTTGCGCGAACTAACAATCTATGGATTAAAAGGATTAGCTGCATATACCGAACATGCTTATAACCTGAAATACGAAGATAGTGAACTTTATGCTTTTATGCAAAAAGCACTGGTCGCCACAACCGACGAAGATCTTAGTGTTGACGAATTGGTTGCACTTGTTTTAGAAACAGGAAAATATGGCGTCGACGGAATGGCGCTTCTCGACAAAGCAAATACATCAACTTATGGGAATCCAGAAATAACAAAAGTAAATATTGGCGTAAGCGATAAACCCGGAATTCTTATCAGTGGTCATGATTTAAGAGATATGGAAGACCTGCTAATTCAGACTGAAGGTACGGGTGTTGATGTTTATACCCACAGCGAAATGTTGCCTGCAAATTACTATCCTGCTTTCAAAAAGTATGCACATTTTATTGGTAATTACGGAAATGCATGGTGGCAACAAAAAGAAGAGTTTGAAACGTTTAACGGTCCAATTCTTTTCACAACAAACTGTATTGTTCCTCCCCCAAAAGATGCAAAATACGCAGACAAAGTATTTACAACAGGAGCATCGGGTTATCCTGGCTCAAAACATATTGCGGAGAGAAAAGAAGAAGGAAGAAAAGATTTCTCTGAAATTATTGAATTAGCAAAAACTTGCCAAGCACCTATCGAAATTGAAAAAGGTGAGATAGTTGGTGGATTTGCACATAACCAGGTTATACAATTAGCTGACAAAGTTGTTGATGCTGTAAAATCAGGAGCAATCAAAAAATTCTTTGTAATGGCAGGTTGCGATGGTCGCCATAAAACAAGAAACTATTATACTGAATTTGCTGAAAAACTACCAACGGATACCGTTATTCTAACTGCTGGTTGTGCAAAATTCCGTTATAACAAATTAAAACTTGGAGATATAGGCGGCATTCCACGCGTACTTGATGCAGGACAATGTAATGATAGTTAT
The DNA here is from genome assembly GCA_020720525.1 of Acetofilamentum sp. GTDB lineage: Bacteria > Bacteroidota > Bacteroidia > Bacteroidales > DTU049 > GWF2-43-63. The sequence continues at coordinate 516 of DYON01000229.1, read as the reverse complement.
TCGCTTGTGGTTATTGCTTTGAAACTTAAAGAAATATTTGAATTAAATGATATTAATGATTTACCTATTGAATTTAACATCGCATGGTACGAACAAAAGGCAGTCATAGTATTATTAGCCTTACTTTACCTTGGTGTAAAAGATATTCATTTAGGACCAACATTACCCGCTTTCTTATCGCCCAATGTAGCCAAAGTGTTGGTTGATAATTTCGGAATTGCTGGAATTTCGACCGTTGACGAAGACATGAAAATAATGATAGGTTAAAATGATTATCAAAATGGGGTTGTTCTAAGCAATCCCATTTTTCATTGTTTCAAAGTTTCAGGAAACAAATTGGCATTGTTGGTGAATTTTGGAGAAAAATCACGCAACAACAAAAGATTACTGCTGTAGAAGCTTCAATCAATACAGATAACCACGAATTATTCGAATTAAAAACCGAAGTACTTAGCAATTACAGCGAACACATTTGCGATTCAGCAAGCAGAATCTCAAATATCACGAATTGATTGG
>DYON01000228.1 GCA_020720525.1 Acetofilamentum sp. | reverse complement strand
GTTTGGCAATGAGATAAACGATGCTCGCCTGCCCTATCGCGAAGAATGGGTGATGGCAGCAAGGGGCTCTAATCAAGCTGCTGAATATTCGTGGAATACTATTGGCAAAGCCAAGCAGAAAAAAGGAACTTCTTCGGCTATTCGAGGTAATTATTTGAATATTGGACCAGAATCTATTCATTTCAACGAAACAACGGGCAAATACGAGGTTGTTCACGGCAAGCCAACGGAAATGATCGATGCAGTCGATATCACCACACCAGTTCAATCTTATTTTTCTAACGATTATGGCTTGTACAATATGTCGGGCAATGTGGCCGAAATGGTTCAGCAAAACAATGTAGCTGTGGGTGGAAGCTGGCGTTCGCCTGGCTACGATGTGCGTATAGAAAGCACTTCCGCATTTACCGGTCCTTGCCCAACTGTTGGTTTTAGACCAGTAATGACGTATTTGGGAAAATAAACGCCAATCAATTCAAAATTAAAGCACCATGATAACATCAAAAAGTGGATTTTTTGTATTGCTTTCTTTAGCAATGGTTGTGTTGGCCTCGTTTGTAAGCCCCAATGGCAAATTTAAAATTAAATCGCCCGATGGATTTGTATTTATTCCGATGGGTTCTACCACTATCGATACTGCAACGGTGAGCATTCAAGCTTTTTTTATGTCGAAAAACGAAATCACCAACAAGCAATACCGAACATTTCTGAACGATTTAAAAGTTGCTGGCGATTTGGAAAACTTCAAAAAATACTATCCCGACACGACTCTTTGGAACATTGGAAAAGCATCTTACAACCAGCCAATGGTTGACAATTATTTCTGTCATCCAGCCTACGACAATTATCCGGTTGTAAATATTTCGCGCGAGGGTGCAGAACAGTATTGTAAATGGCTCACTAAAAAACTAAAAGCTCAATTTGGCGAATCAATCAACGATGTACGGCTTCCTTTTCGCGAAGAGTGGGTTTTTGCTGCACGTGGTGGGCTCAACAGAACTGTTTATCCGTGGGGCGGCCCTTATCTCCGAAATTACAAAGGCTGTTTTCTTTGCAACTTTAAAGTAATTGGTGCAGAACAAGTAACATACAACAACGAAACAGGACAACACGAAGTGAAAAGCGAAACATCGGCATGCTACCAATGCGATGGGGCTTTTCATACCATCATTGTTGGTCATTACAGCCCGAACGATTTCGGATTGTACGACATGGCTGGCAATGTGTCCGAAATGGTTCAGCAAAACAATGTAGCTGTGGGTGGTTCGTGGAATTCGACTGGCTACGATGTTAGGGTCGAAAGCACTGCCAAATTCGATTCCCCATCGCCTTTTGTTGGTTTTAGACCAGTAATGACGTATTTGGCGAAACAATAAGAATAATTAACAGTTTAGACGTCCAGAAATGTTGTTGTAATATCGATATAAAATACGCATTGATAGAAAAGTGAAAGTTGCGAATGCTTTTACACAATTTCCCATCGTTTTAGATGTTACTTTTGTACCCAATCGTTTTTTTATGAGAAAATCAATCCAGATCGTATTGTTCATTTTACTTCCCCTGTTGCTATTTTCGCAGGAAAACCCAGTAAACGACTCAATTAGCAAAGCCAAAATAAATGTTTATATCGATTGCAACAGCTGCGATATGAATTATGTTAAAGAAGAAGTTGGTTTTGTAAACTATGTGCGCGATAGAGCCGAAGCGCAGGTTCATATTCTTACAACTTCCGAACCCTCAGGCTCGGGGGGCACTCGATACAGTGTATTGTTTTATGGATTGCGTGAATTTTTAGAAAAAAACGATACCATTACCTTCAACTCTCAAGCCGATGCAACCGAAGATGCAATCAGAATTCAATTTGTAAAAACATTCAAGCTTGGGTTGATTGGTTATATAAACAAGTCGGATATTGCAGCATTAATCAATATCAGCTTCATTAATCCCGACAACGAAGAACAAGCAAAGGATAAATGGAACAATTGGACTTTTAGCGTCAGCAGCAGTAGTTGGCTAAGTGGAGAAAAAACCCACAGCAATTTTAATATTTACAGCGATTTTGCAGTGAGTAAAGTGATGCCCGAGTGGAAGACTTCGTTTTCGGTAAGCCAGAGCTACAACGAGTCGCGGTACTCGCTCGAAGAATACGATTATTATTACAAATCAATCAATAGAGATTTCGATTTCGATTTCGAATATGTTGGCACCATCTCGAATCATTGGTCGTGGGGAGCTTTTCTCAAAGGAAATTCTTCAACATACAGAAATCTAGATTTTTCTGTATCGTTCAATCCTGGAATTGAATACGATTTATTTCCCTATTCCGAAGCAACAACCAAACAAGTGCGATTTGTTTATCATATAGGTCCCGACTACAACAATTATATCGATACAACCATCTATAACAAAACCGAGCAGCTTATGCTTTACCAATCGCTGTCTGTTGCTGCTAAGGTAATTCAAAAGTGGGGTAGTTTGAGTGGATCGGTGAGTGCAAATACTTTTTTGAACGATTTGAGTAAATACAGCGGCAATATTTACCTTATGACTTCTGTTCGATTGCTAAAAGGTCTCGAATTGCAATTGGCGGGCAATTTCAGCTCCATTCACAATCAAATTGGCATTCCAAAAGGCGATGTTACTCAGGAGGAATTGCTTTTGCAACAAAGGCAGCTCGAAACCCAATACAACTATTGGGCTAACATTGGGCTCACTTACACTTTTGGATCTATTTACAATACTGTGGTGAATCCTCGGTTTGGATTTTAGCTACCATATTCGATTGTCGAAACACATACTATTCGTTTCCAGTTGAGGTTAGCAGCAAATAAAAATCTCCAAAATCGACTTCTTCGGCTCCCATGGTTCGAATATGTGGCGCGTCTTGTTGTGCATCTACAAATTTCCAGTTCATCTTACGCGCAAGCATCATCAAATAATGAAAAGCAACCTTCGACGCATTGGGTTTTAGCGTGAACATGCTTTCGCCTGTGAAGCCCGTTCCAGCAACAATTCCGTACAATCCACCAACAAGCTCTTCGCCCAGCCATGTTTCGACCGAAATGGCATAACCCCGCTCGTGAAGGTCCAAAAATGCTTTTCGGTATTTTTTGTTGATCCAGCTACCTTTTTCTTTGCGTTTCACTTTGGCGCAACCGTCAATCACTTGCTCGAATACGCTGTTGATTGTTGTGGTGTACTGATTCGTTTTCAGAAAACGACGCAAGCCATGATTTGGTCGGTATTTGTGGGGAAAAACAAGCATTCGCGGATTGGTGGCATACCAATAAATCAATCCTTTGTGCTGAAACCAAGGAAAAATTCCATGGTCGTAGGCAAGTAGCATTCGCTCAACCGAATAGTCGCCGCCCACAGCAAGCAAACCATCGGGCTCGGCCAAATGCGGATCGGGAAACACTATTTCGTCGGGGAGCTGAAAAACGGGCATTATTCGGCAAGTTTGGACTGCACTCTGCTGGTAAGAATATCGATGGCTACTTTGTTGGCGCCACCTTGTGGAATAATGATATCGGCATAACGCTTGCTTGGTTCAATAAAGGTGAGGTGCATGGGCTTCACAAAGCGATCGTAATGATCGAGTACTTGAATAAACGAACGACCGCGTTCTTCGATGTCGCGCCGGATAATGCGCATGAGCCGGTCGTCGCCGTCGGCATCAACAAAAACTTTAATGTCGAGTCGCTCGCGAAGACGTGGATTAGCCAAAACCAAAATTCCCTCAACAATAAGCACACTCGAAGGCGACACTGGAATGGTTTCTTTCGAACGCGCACAAGTAACATAGCTGTAAAGTGGCATGTCGATATCGTTTCCGTGCTTGAGCGCATCTACATGCTTGCTCAAAAGGCTAAATTCGATAGATGATGGGTGGTCGAAGTTGATTTTAGCTCGCTCTTCGGAACTCAGATGCCCATTGTCGCGGTAGTACGAATCTTGCGAAAGTAAACTCACTTCGCCCTTGGTAAACTGCTTCATGATGGCTTTTACTACGGTGGTTTTTCCCGAGCCGCTTCCGCCGGCAATTCCGATTACAAGCATAATTGTTTGCGTTTGGTTGCGAAATTAGGAAAAAAGTTGAAGTGAGGGGAGAAATTATTTCCCTATCTTGAAATAGTTCATATATTTGATAAAGAAAAGATGTTTGTTTGCCATGAAAAGAGAATATATAGAACGTAATATTAAATTTGGCATATTCTAAATATATCTTCTTTGCTCTT
>DYON01000227.1 GCA_020720525.1 Acetofilamentum sp. | reverse complement strand
AAGATTGTGGTAGTTGATAATTGAATTAGCGACCATAATTTCGTCCATTTTTGAATGCGCCGACGAATTGATGGTGCTGGGAATGACTGGCTTAGTGAGATAGTCGATTTCATCAAAAAAACCGGACACAACATTGCATTGCGCCCGGTCTGCCTAAAACGTTTCAACTATTTCTCGCGCGAGCAATTGCTTAGGCTCACCCACATATCCTGATACATTGGATTGCTGAAATGAACATTGGCCTTGTCGCCACTGATTTCTTTAATTTTTGCCTTGACCTTCTCGCCCGAGCTGGTAAGCACATACACTGTTTCGTTCACTTTGAAATTGCTGCCCGAAGAAGTACTGCTGCTGCTTCCGCCGTTGATGAGTTTGCCTGTATGTCCGGGTTTCACAAACTGAGCATCCATCCAGTAGCCTGTTCCGCTGTTGTCGCCGCTGAGCTTGATGTAATACTTATTCGATGCAGCATCGATCTGGTCAATAACCCCATCAAATTCTCCATTGGAAAAAACTCCGGTAACATTGTCTCCGACTTTATACTGTGGTTTTGATTCCGACTTCAGTTCAGGTTGTTTTTCGCAATTTTCTGTCATGTTGCGCATTTGATCCTGCTCGCTTTTAGAAGAAGGATAAAAATCTATTGTGATAATTTTCCATGTGCCACCTTCTTCTACGCCCTGCATACGCAACATTTTGGTGTTTACTTTGTCATAGAATTGCAACATATTGCTTTGCTGATGTTTAATTGCTGGATAGGGGCAATAGCAGGCTATATATGCTTCGTGATTGTCGAGAATTTTATTTATCCATTGCTGATTGTAATCATTCACAATCACCGTACTGTTTTCAATAAAGCAGTTGACCGATAATACTTTATAGAGGTATGCCTTTACTTCCTGTGTTGACTTGGTCAGAATAATATCATGAATAAAGTAGAAGAGCTTTTCTCCGCTGTCGAACACTGGTACATTTCCGACATTGGGCAGCGACGACAATTCCAATTTAGCCTTGTTTTCGGCATCAATTTGTGAAAGCGATGGAATGGCACGCAGTTCATCTGCTGTATAAGTAGTGATTTCCCCTTCGTTACTATCCTCTTCTTCGCGCGTGCTCAAAGAGCTTTTCCATGGGCCTTTAAAAGCATCGGAATACATTCTTACATTGTAAGTGTGCTTGGCCTTTCTTACCTGTGTGTAACTGATTTTTTCGGCATACGTTACATTCAATAGAAAGGAGACCGAAGTTAGCTCATGCCAAAGGTATTCGGGGTCTGCCGGAAATGTTATTTCAGAAATATCACCTACAATGCTGATATAATGAGCATTTTCGACAAAATTTTCGATGTCGGATTTCAGCATTTTTAAAATTTCGCCCTGATCGGGGTCAGGTACCCCCAAAAACCAGCGATCACCAATTAAATACTGATCAAATACAAAGGCACTTCCATTATTAATGTACTGAATACTGCCCGAATAAACTTCGGTAATGCCTGTGTAATCGGTGGGCTTGTGGGTGCGGTACGTATGACGGTAATAGCTGTAATACTCGGCGTATCCATCGCTGTTCTGATCATCAATCACTTTTGTAATAATGCCCTGACCAAACAATTCAACTTTGGTAGCACTGGGATTGTCAGCTTTAATTTTTGCAATGAGCTGGGCATCGCTTGGCTGTGCGAAAGAAATCAATCCAAAAAGGAAGATTCCCGAAATGGTTAATAGCGTTTTCATGGTGTATTTTTTTTGTGTTGTTTTCTGTGTTCAAAAATAAACACATTTCTGCACAAAAATCACTTTTTAAATTTTAAGATGTATAAAATCAGCAATTTCGCTAAACAGCTGTATGTCATCCGTTTAACATAGCACATTTTTGATTTTTATCAACGGGTTGTGAAAATTGAAATCAAAATGTACTAAAATGGAAGTATTCAAAACAACAATTGTTGTTCTTATGCATGAATATGGAGACGAATATCAACAATTTGAGGTTTACTAAAAGTAGAAAGCCAAGGGTTTTATATTCCTTTTCGAGCTCTTAGCATGGCATGAGCAGCTTTAATTGCTTCTATCGCTTCAACCAATTGTCCCGAAAACTGAGCTTTGCCATAAGCAAAAGACAATTGCTCATCAACAGCGATTGCTTCACTATTTTCCCCAATTGGTTTATGATTAAGCTTTTGTATGTTAGCCTCAACCATGTCGGCTTTGAGTAGCGTGGTAATAATTAGAAATTCATCGCCAAGTCGGTACCTATAGCATTGTGCAATTGCTCCCAAATTGCTTTTTAACCTTTCCGAAAACAACCTCAAAACAAAATCGCCAGTATTGTATCCCATTTTGTTGAATCGTCTGAAATTGTTCAAGTCGATCAGGAAAATGCTAGCTGCTTTTTGTTGTCGATTGCTAATGTGTTTGGTAAATGCCTGATAGCTTGGCAACCCCGAAATAGGATCGGTATAAAGCTGTTTGCGCATTTTTCGAATAAGCAAAATGGCAAAAACGACAATTACGAGTATGCAAAATACAATAATGGCAATCAGAAAATAGGACAAATGAATAATGATCATATTTTACTTATTTGCTCTCGCGTTTTCGCAAAGGAAAATCTTTTCGCTGAAGGTAGTCGTAGCGCAAATTTCGACCAGGTTGGTAGCACATAGCAATAATACTGTCTTGGGCTTCTTTGATGGTGCTGTATTCGGCAAAATCGAGCGTGCGAATAACGGCTTCGAACACACGAATAGCACCGGAGTGGTCGGCAACCAGAATTCGTTTTCCTAGGTTTTGGTTGAGTAAATCGACAAACGAATATGCAATTCGCCAATCGGCTTCAATCAGTGTTTCGCCTTCGGGGTAATGATAAAAACGATTTTTGAATATTTTCGACACCTTGGCTTTCATTTCGGAAGTTGGGTTGTCGGAACCCGAAATGATTAATGCAGCTTCATCGATAATCTCGTTCTTGAATTTGAAAGTGAGAGCATCATATTTTTGTGAGTTGAGACCAAACATTGCATGAAATTGCATGTTGGTATAACCTGCATTTTGAAGGAAATTGCGGACTGTTTGCTCGGTGTTTTCCGATTCGCTTCCAAAAACCTGCACAGGAGTATCTTTCGACCACGACCAAAGTGGATAACCAGCTTTATCGAGAATGTCGGTTGCAACTGCAAAATCTTTTCCAAGTTCTTTGGCTGTTTGCATTCCAGCATCGCTCAGAAAATTGCTCATCGAGCCACTAATTCGTCGGTTGCTGTTCCAAGTATCCCAAAAACCAGAGCCTACAAATTCTGGATCGTCGCCACCCGATTCGTGCTCCGACTTGCCATGTCGAATCATAATTACTTGAGTCTGATTCAACGGAACATAAGCTTGAGGAAACAAAGGAATAGCTTTTCCGTTGGGGAGCCATACTATGCCTTCGTTCAACATTAATCCACTTCCATCTTCGAGAGATCGACCCGAAGTGCGACGCTGTCCATCGGGGTTGGTGGCCATGTCATCGGCAAGAACCAGCTTGGTGCGATAGCGTGTCATTGTTGCTCCAGGTGTTGCAATACTTTGAGGCGCTAAAATATCGGAAAACCTGTTCAGACTAAATGTTTTTATCAACAACCTTCGAAAACTATCGTTTCTAATTAAACCATTCCATGCTATATAGAAAAGATTTGGATCGCCGTTGGGAATGCTATGCTTGATGAATTCGTATTTTGCCTTGATGTAGTTTTGCGGATTCATATCCGTTTCTAAAAGCTTGAAAAAGAAATAAATATCTTTTCCTATCACTTTCAAATTGTTCACAAAGTCGATGGTGACATCGTCGGGCGATATTGATATGGGCTTTTGATACACAATTTGCAAAAAACGAATGTCGTCTTTGACACTTTGAATTGTATAGCAGTTATGGAATTCGGCGTGTTCGCGCTGCGATATGTTTTCGCTAAGTGTGAGCCGATTAATTGACAATGGTTTTACTTTCTCTGCTACCACTTTTGTTTCCTGTTTTTCTTTCATTATATTTAATATTTATGGTTTTTGCAGAAAAATATATTCGATTAAAATAGACAATAGTTTGATTATCAGTTGAATACAATTTTCACAACAAAAAGAATTACAAAGATACAAAAACTCCGTTATGTGTACTATTGCCTAACGATTCTTCAGCAATTAAATATTTCTTCTCATGTAATCAGATCTCCGCTATTATAGGCAATAAAAACCCCTGCTGATGATTTTTC
>DYON01000226.1 GCA_020720525.1 Acetofilamentum sp. | reverse complement strand
GTTCAGGATGACGACGCAGGATGACTGTATAGTCTTTCCTTGCAGTCATTCCGAACTGGTTTCGGAATCTCTCTTACTGCAAGGAAGAGTTTTTTGAATGAAACCACCAAACGATAATTACATCGAATGTTTCACCACGAATGATTATTCCAATTCGTGGTAAAAAAGTTGTATGATTTTCTTCCCACACATCAATTTAGTATAGAGTCAACTATTATTATTTCAATGTGCTCTGTATTAGGTTGTCGGCAATTGCAAATGAAAAATTCGACTACAGATTCTTCAAAATCACTACATTTGTTTGCTCAAATCGGATATGAAAAAACTTCATTTGCTTGTTTTGCGTTCCTATATAGGGCCGCTTATTCTCACCTTCTGCATTGCGATTTTCGTTTTGCTGATGCAGTTTTTGTGGAAATACATCGACGATTTGGTTGGAAAGGGACTCGATTTGTGGATTGTAGTACAGCTCCTTTTTTATGCGTCGGCTACATTTGTTCCAATGGCATTGCCATTGGCTATTTTGCTTGCATCGCTCATGACTATGGGGAATTTGGGCGAGCATTACGAACTTGTTGCAGCAAAATCGTCGGGTATTTCGTTTCGAAAAATCATGATGCCCCTTGTTTTTTTGTCGCTAATTATCAGTGGAATAGCATTCTATTTTAGCAATCAAGTGTTGCCCGTAGCCAATCTGAAAATGTTTTCGCTTCTCTACGATGTGAAAGAGCAAAAGCCTGCACTGAATATAAAAGAAGGTGTTTTTTACCGCGAAATTGATGGTTATGTTATCAAGGTTGGCGAAAAAGACAAAGACGGACAAACCATTCGGCGTGTGATTGTGTACGACCACACCAAACCAGGAGGAAACATTGCAGTTACCATTGCCGAAAGTGGCAAGATGGAAGTGACCGAAGACAAACGCACTCTCATTTTTACTCTCAACAACGGCACCAACTACAACGAGGCCCGCGAAACCCGCGAAAGTCTTACTCGCCGTCCGATGCAACGAATTCATTTTTCCGAAGAGCAGATTAGGTTCGATTTGTCGTCGTTTTCGATGAGCCGAACAAGCGAAGATTTGTTTCGCGAACACTATCAAATGATGAATTTAAGCCAACTTTTCAATTCTATCGATACGATGCAAGAGCAAAAAGGTATTCGGCAGAATATGTTTGCAGAGCAACTTCAAGCGAGCACTTCCAATTTTTATCATTTTTATATAATGAAGGCGCGACCAACGGTGGTGGGCGAAACAAGTAAAGCGACAACCTACGACGAGATTCGCAACGATTTCAGCGCAACACAATACCGAACAGCTGTTTCGGAGGCAATTGGCATGGCTCGCAACAATTCGATGATGGTCGATAATTATACACTCGAAATTGATGCCAAATCGAAAACACTTATCAAGCATTGGGTCGAAATTCATCGCAAATTCACACTTTCAATTGCTTGTTTGTTGTTGTTTTTTATTGGTGCGCCGCTGGGAGCAATTATTCGCAAAGGAGGGCTTGGACTGCCGCTTGTGATATCGGTTGTCGTATTTATTTTTTATTACATCATCTCAATCACAAGTGAAAAATTCACGAAAGAAGGTGTTTTAGCTCCAGAGGTTGGAATGTGGATTTCGTCGGCAGTGCTGCTACCCTTCGGAATATGGCTCACCATTAAAACAACAGCCGATAGTCCCTTGATGGAATCGGAATCGTGGGGCAAAATGCGAATGAAAATAAAACGTTTTTTTACCCTTAAACGCAAGTCGAAATGAATATTTTGCAATTGTGCCCAAAATCGCCTTTTCCGCCATCGGAAGGAGGACCCATTGCCATGAAAGCAATTCGCGATGGTTTGCTGAATGCTGGACATAGGGTGCATACTTTCACATTGAGTACAGTCAAATTTCCTGTAAAGGACGAAATGGCGGCAACCATTCCCGATTTCAGCTATGCTTTTCTCGATACATCGGTACGTATGATCCCAGCTTTGCTCGATCTGATACGCAATCGTTCGTACAATATTTCCCGATTTTTTCATCCATCCATTGAAGAAAAAATTATAGCACTCTTGCGAGAAACCAAATGGGATGTAGTGCTTGTCGAAAGTCAATTCATGATGCCATATATCGATACCATTCGCAGCTTGTTCGATGGTCCGGTGATTATGCGCACATTAAACGTTGAATATGTAATTTGGGAGCGTGTAGCGTCGAACGAGCGAAATTTTCTGAAGCGGATGTATTTGAAAATTCTCGTTCGTCAATTGAAAAAATACGAAATTGGTTGTTTTGCTTTAGCCGATGCAGTTGCAACCATTAGCGATGTTGATGCTGTGCAAACACAAGAGTTGCAACCTCGAGCCGATGTAGAAGCTATTGCTTTTGCCATTCCTTTGCGTCGCGAAGAACCTCTTGAAAAGACTTTTACAGCTCGTTTTGGTCATATTGGCTCGATGGATTGGGCTCCCAATGCCGAAGGAATTGCATGGTTTCTCGATCAAGTATGGCCCGAAATAAGAAAAGCTACCACCGAAGCAACTTTTCATCTGGCTGGTCGCAATATGCCCGAGTATCTTGTGAGCAACGAGCAACAAGGCATTTTTGTTCATGGCGAAGTTGATAGTGCCGAAGATTTTATGCTTTCGCTCGATGCACTTATTGTTCCATTGCTTTCTGGAAGTGGCGTGCGTATTAAAATTGCCGAAGCCATGTCGCTTGGTATTCCAGTAATCACTACTCCTGTTGGAGCCGAAGGTTTGATGGTGAACAATGGAATCGATATTTTTATTTGCAAGGATGCTTTAGATATGATTGATATTGTGCCGCGAATAGTAAGCAACCCTTCGTTGCTCGATCATATTGGCGACGAAAGTCTGAAAACGATTCGAAATCAGCATTCGCCCGAAGTCATCACGCAGAAACTCGAAGCGCTGATTCAACGAAAAATGAAATTATGAAACGTCCAGTTTTGTTTGTAATATTGCCACGAATACCATATCCGCTCGAAAAAGGCGATAAACTCAGAGCGTATTACTTAATTAGAGGTTTGAAAGAGCATTATCACATCACTCTTTTCGCCTTGTATCGCGAAAAATACGATTCGGAAGTGGTTAGACAAATTGCTTCTATCGCCGATCGATATTCATTTTTTCATATTTCTTTGTTTTCGGTTGCGTGGAATGCGATACTTGCTTTGTTTACTGGTAAACCGTTTCAGGTGGCATATTTTTCCAACTCTCGCATGAAAAGAGCTATTCGGAATGCCGCCCACGAAAGTAAGCCCGATGCTGTTTTGTGTCAACTTGTTCGCACAGCCGAATTTGCAAAAGGACTCGATACTAAAAAAATACTCGACTATCAAGACACACTTTCGCTTGGAATGAAGCGAAGGGCAGAAAAATCGCCACGAGTAACAAGTTGGTTCTATCAAAGCGAAGGACGACGCTTGTATCGCTACGAGAAAAAAGTGTCGGATTGGTTCGATCATACATTAATTATTACGGAGCAAGATCGCGATGCTTTACCAGTGCACAACGATCGAGTACATGTTATTCCAAATGGTGTCGATACTCTTCGTTATCAATCAGGCGATTGTAAAAAGAAAAATCAGTTGTTGTTTGTTGGCAATATGAGCTATGCTCCCAATGTGGATGCAATGGAATATTTCACCAACAATGTTTTGCCTGGAGTGCTTATGCCTTTTCCGGCAACCGAATTGGTTATTGCAGGAGCGAAACCACACAGTCGCATCAAAATGTTGGCTTCCGACAATGTTATTGTTACAGGCTGGGTTGACGATTTGCGCGAATACTATTGTCGGGCGCGTATTTTTGTTGCTCCCATGCAAATTGGAACCGGATTGCAAAACAAATTGCTCGAAGCTATGAGTATGGGATTGGCTTGCATCACTACAACATTGGCGAACAATGCCATTGGAGCAACACATGGCAAAGAAATATGGGTTGCCAATTCGCCCGAAGAATGGGTCGCTGCTGTAGCATTTTTGCTTAGCAACAGAGAGCTGCGCGACGAAATAGCTGCAAACGGCAAAAAATTTGTTGCCGAAAATTATTCTTGGAATTCACAAATCGAAAAACTCTGCAAAATCATCGAATTATGAAAGACACCAAAGTCGCTTCAATCACAGTGCATCTTGTGTTTGAAGTGTGGTAGAAAGGGAGAATTTTTTTGGGGAATATCAAAGAAGGCGATATTCTTGGTTTGGATATCGGTACAAAACTTGATGGTTAT
>DYON01000225.1 GCA_020720525.1 Acetofilamentum sp. | reverse complement strand
CAGGTATTCATTAAATTTATTGCGAAGGAATCCTGGAAAGCCACCCATATTCATATACTCCGTGAAAAACGCATCAATTGATCCTTTTTCGACAGTTGTCAATCCGAAAACATGGGTTACGTTGTGCTTTTTAAATTGCAAAAACTCAGCAAATGAAAATGGATACAGATCAAATTGTACATAGCGCCCTGTTAGATGTGTTCCCAATTCTTTGCTAAGCATGGATGCGTTTGAGCCTGTAATAAAAACCTTGTTCCCAGTGTCGTGTAATCGGCGAATAAATCGTTCCCAGCCTACAACATTTTGTATTTCATCAAAATAAAAGGTTTTTTGAGTGCCAAATAATGAAATGAAAACCTCATGAAGTTCATGAAAATGCTCCACGCTAAAATAAATCAGTCGCTCATCGTCAAAATTCAAAAAATAGTCTTTTTCGGCTTGATTTTTTCGAATTTGCTGTAGCAAAACTGATTTTCCGCAACGACGTATGCCCGAAATAACCACAACTTGATCAGAATCGATGTATTCTTGCGGAATTTCGCGTTTCACTTCATGGCTAATTGAGACCCGCCGGTTTTGCTCTCTGATGACCGTTTGAAGTATTTCTTTCATTTTTCACTGATTTGGAATGCAAATATACAAATTACTCCATTATCAACAGAATAAATATACATATCACTCTATTAGAAACATAGCAAATGTCTCGATTACTCTTTTGTAAATAGAATGAATAGGGTTGACTATTCATTTTCAATCTCAGCTTTTCCAAGATAGCTCAATGAAAAAGCAACAAAAAAGCCCAGAAACCTAGGCCTTTTTGAAACAGTAGAAAAATTATTTGCTTAGGCTAAAAAGCGTTCGGCTTCGATGGCAGCCATGCAGCCCGAGCCTGCAGCAGTGATGGCCTGACGGTAGTGCAAATCTTGCACATCGCCGGCAGCAAAAACGCCTTCGACATTGGTGCGGGTAGAGCCCGGAATGGTTTTGATGTAACCATTGTCGTGAAACTCAATTTGCCCTGCAAACACTTCGGTATTGGGCGTGTGACCAATGGCCACAAAAACACCATCAACATCGACGCGCTTTTCGGCACCTGTAACTGAATCGGTGACCACAATTCCGGTTACCGCTTTGGCAAATCCTTTTTGCTCGCCTACAATTTCCTTAGGAATGCTGTTCCACACCATTTCTATGTTGGCCGTATTGAAAACCTTTTGCTGCATGGCTTTTGAAGCACGCAGTTCGTCGCGGCGATGAATCAGATAGACTTTTTGTGTCAGTTTCGACAAGTAAACCGCTTCTTCGGCAGCAGTGTCGCCACCACCAATCACAGCCACCGTTTTGCCGCGGTAGAAAAATCCGTCGCAGGTAGCGCAGGCCGACACGCCAAAACCATTGTATTCCTGCTCGCTCGGAAGTCCCATCCAGCGTGCTGAAGCACCGGTTGCAATGATAACAGTTTCTGCCATAATTTCTTTTCCGCTCTCGTCGGTGAGCAAAAACGGACGTTTCGAGAAATCGACTTTTTCAATGGTGCCCCAACGCACTTCGGTTCCAAAGCGCTCGGCTTGTTTTTTTAGGTCTTCCATCAACACCGGTCCGGTGATGCCTTCGGGATAGCCAGGAAAATTCTCCACTTCGGTGGTAATGGTCAGCTGTCCGCCAGGCTGCATACCTTCATATACAAGAGGTTTCATTTCGGCACGTGCAGCATAAATGGCTGCTGTGAATCCGGCAGGGCCAGATCCAATAATCACGCATTTGCGTTGTTCGCGTTCGTTGCTCATATTTTGCTTGTTTTATTGAATTACAATGGTATCGTAAACACTTCCGTAGCCGCCAAAAACTCCAATAGCTCCTTCCACGTTGTGACGAATGGTGACAGGATTCGCAAACGGATTGCCGCCGCTTAAAGATTCTTGCTCAACTGTTCGCCAAAAATCGTAATGCTCTCTATCCATGCAGCTTAGCCGAACAACAACCGAATCGCCTTTGCGGAAAAGTCCGAACTCTTCGTCGGAGTATACACTGTCGTTTGTAAGACTATTCATGCCTCTGAACATGGAAAAATCGATTGTTTGACCTGCGAAAAAGATGTCGTCGTAGATACTTCCAAATAGAGGAACATCGTTAAAATCTTTACCCAAACGTTGGGTAAAGATACGATAATAATTTTTCTCAATAGGGTCATCGGTGAAGCGCGCCCAAATATAGCCAAGCGAGTCGGACACTGGTGCGGCTATCCACCAAAGCGAATCGAAAGAATGTTTTGCGGGAATGGTTGTGAATCCGGTGATAGTTTGGTCTTCGGCCGTTATTGTGAGCCAGTATTGACTATTTTCGGTGCCTTTGAATTTACTGCCTTTGTAGTAGAAAAACGGCCAAACGGAGTTGTTTATATTATCGAAATCGATAACTGGTTGTAAGGTATCGTATTCAAATCCGTTGTAAATAACAACAGTTGCGTTTGTTACAAACAGGTTGGCAAGCGTAGTGCTGTCAACTGGGTCGAAATAGCTGCTATTGCGGGTAAGAACCACAATTGGATATGCGTCGTTTTCGATGTATCCTTCCACGACCAATTTGGCCTCGGGCTGAGGTAAGTCGATATTGATATCTTTTTCGCACGAAACAAATATTAATACAGCGGCTACCATATAAAGTACTTTTTTCATGATTTAAAATTTAAAATTCCAAGTAATTGAAGGGAGGAAAGGAAAGAGCGAAACCTGTTTTGCTTGAATGGTAACATCGCCAGCTAACAAATCGCCACTAACATTGAAGTAAATGAAGTATGGATTGCGCCGGTTGTAGAAATTGTAAATCGAGAAATTCCAGCTTTCTTCAATTTTACGCTTTTTCTTCTTACTTTTCGGATACCAAGTAAGGCTGAAATCGCCACGATGATACGCCGGCATACGGAAACCATTTCGTGGTCCATATTCGTTTACGATGTTTCCACTAATGATATAGCGCGAAACAGGCATTGTGGCAGTGTTTCCTGTTGAATAAACCCACACAAACGACATCACGAGTTGCTCGGTAAGCTGATGTGTGAGAACTACTGAAATGTCGTGCCTTCGATCGTATTTGGCCGAAAATTCATCTCCGCTGTTGATGTCGTCGAATTGTCGGGTCGTTTTTGCCCAAGTGTAACCAATCCAACCAGTTGTGCTGCCAATTTTTTTGTTTAGAAAAACCTCAAAGCCATACGATTGACCAGTTCCGAACACAAAGTTGTTGTCGGTATTGTTGTTTATGTTGTCTTCAATCAGCGCACCTTCGGCATATTCGATCTGATTTTTCATTCGCTTATAATACACTTCGAAGCTGGTTTCGATGGTATTGTCGCTGAAATTGCGGTAATATCCAAGCGAGTACTGAGTTCCATATTGTGGTTTCACAATTTCTGTACTCGGAAACCAGATGTCGGTTGGGAGGCTAACTGTGGTAGGCGAAGCAAGATGGATGTATTGGTAATTCTGTGTGTAAGAAGCCTTTATAGAGCTTTTGGCATTGATAGTAAAGCGTGCACTGATACGTGGCTCGAGATGCCAATAGTCTTTTATCATTTCACCAGCTTTGTAATGGATTGTGTCAACCACCAAATTGGTAACCGAATCTTTAATGTATCGGTCGAAAGGACCAACATGTGCAAAAAAGCTTCCACGAAGTCCAGCGTTTATTTTAATTTTTTTACCCAAATCTAACTCATCGTTGAGATAAATTGCAGCTTCGTGCGAATGGAGTTTAACATCGTCGCCAAGTTGAAGCTCAACTCCGTCGGCTTTAGCACTGGCGTTGTTGGGTGTGAAAATATGATAAACGTAATTGGCACCAAATTTCAATACATGGCTCGAAGCCGGAAGATAAGTAAAGTCGAGTTTAGCATTGTAATCTTTGATGCCCGAAAGCAACTTCATTTCGTATAGGTTTTGTGTAGCTCCCATCTCGAATTGGTAGTCGCTGAAAATAAGACTGGTGTTGGCGAAAAGTTTTTGGGTAAAAAGGTGATTCCAACGTGCCGTTACGGTAGTATTTCCCCAGCTAATACTGTTTTTGAACTGATCTTCGCTGTTTTCTATGTCGAAAATATCGCGACCAAAATAACCGCTCAAATACAATCGGTCTTTGTTGGATAATCGATAATTAACTTTGGTGTTGAGATCGTAGAAATAATATCCTGAATTGCGGAAAGGACTTGTTTTTTTGATAAATGGCTTCATTACAATGTCGGCATACGTTCTGCGGGCA
>DYON01000224.1 GCA_020720525.1 Acetofilamentum sp. | reverse complement strand
GATCTGCATTTCATTAAAACAGTACATCAAATTCTTTTTGAGGTCGAAACTTCCCCCTGCTTGGTCGGTAGGTTGGTGCAATCCCTTCAAGTAATTTTCGCTTTGACCAGTTGGAATGCCAGCCGAATTGAGCGAAATTTTGTAGTAGCCACCATCGTCGAAAAGATTTCCCGAAAGGCAATTGCTTTTGGCATTGTAATACAATCCACGAATATCGTAGCCGATACTGGAGCTATACACGTTTTTCCCTTCGTTAGTAAAAACTTCAAGCGGATATTCGGCATTTCCTGCAAAAGCAGCATAATATAGCTGTGCTTTGGGGTTGTAGGCCACGGCAACACCATTGTTGCCCGATTCGGAATTGATCACAAGAACGAGATCCTTTTGTGGATTATCGATGGGCTGAGCCATGATTGAAGGCATTGATGCCAACAAAAAAAGTCCTGCGAAAATTGATAAAAAAGTGCTTTTCATAGAGATTTATTTGTAACCTCAAAAATAGCATATTTAATCTACAAATACGTTTACTTTGTTGTTAAGATATTGATAAGTTGTTGCGAATACTAAATTTAAGTCTATAAATACAGACCTTCCTCATCAATCATCGCTACAACTTCGGGAGGCAAGAAGAATCTGATGTTTTTTTTCGATTTGAGCGATTTTCGAATAAAACTGCTGCTGATCTCCATCAGTGGAGCATCAACCAATTCCACATTCTTGTGTTCAGCAAGTTCTGCAACGTCGAAACCCGGCCGCGGATAGACCAGCAACTTGTAATTTTCGAGTATTGTTTCCCATGCTCGCCATTTTTTAAACGACTGCAAATTGTCCATTCCCATGATAAGGCAGAACTCATATTCTGGAAACTTCTCTTCGAGATGAACAAGCGTATTAATTGTAAAACTTGGCTGTGGCAAATAAAACTCAACGTCGCTGATACGCATGTTTGGAAATTTCCCGATGGCAACCCTCACCATCTCCAAACGAGTGCGCGACTGAATCAACGATGCTTTTTCTTTATGTGGATTTTGGGGCGACACAACAAACCACAACTCGTCGATTGGGCCAAACTCCAAAATGTAATTGGCAATGGCCATGTGCCCAATATGCGGTGGATTGAATGAACCAAAATAAAGTCCTATTTGCCTGCTGCTCGATTTCATTTTCAGAATTTTATTGGTCAAATATACAGCTTATAGTTGAAAGGCTTTCAAGTTTTTCAAGAGGAAAGTATCTAAAAAACAAGGCTCTATCCTATATTGATGTAGCGAAAGAAAAATACACAACTTTTTTTACCACGAATTGACAAATTAAAACCGAATTATCCTCTATTGATTACAGCGAATGAGGCTGTCTCAAAACAACAAAATGCGTTACGACATTCCATCGTTCGGGTTGATTGCTTAAGCATTAATGTGATAAGAAGCCAGAACATGGAACCGTCGTAACAGGCACAAACACAACGATTCCATGTCCTAGCCTGAATCATATTGCCAATGGAGCTCAAGGACGGTGGAATGTTCTGTTTGTGCCTAAGCGCGACTTTTGTGACAGCCTCCACGAATTGGAATAATCATTCGTGGTGAAACATTCGACGTAATAAGCAGGGAAAGTATGATGCAGGAGAAAAAATTCGTGCATTCGTGGTTTCTTTTTATATTATCGCTGTTTTAAGCATATTTTAACACAGCCATGAAATCAATCTAAATACACAAATGTAGATTAGAGCCAAAAACAATTAGAATCTATCTGAAAATTGAATTTTTCTATTTGTCGTAATTAGACAAATTCAATTAACCAACCGCAAAGTGCACGGCTTTTCAAAAACCAATTTCTCTGCGCTCTCTGCGGTAGATAAAAATAATAAAACCCGTGTTTCAGCAAAAAAATATCAATATTCTGGCAGTTACTAAAATAATTCCTTGTTCGGATCCCAGAAAAGCTGATCGAAATTGACAACAATATCGTTTTCGACAACAATACTTTCGCTTTCGAGCAATTGCTGCATTAATCTATCGGTTCCAAAATGATGTTTGCCTGTGAGCATTCCGTTGCGATTCAATACTCGATGCGCAGGAATTTGTGTTGCGCTTCGGTGCGATGCATTCATGGCATAACCAACTGTTCGAGCAGCTCCAGCAGTTCCAAGATAGCGGGCAATGGCTCCATACGAGGTAACTCTGCTGTATGGAATGAGTTTAACAACTTCCCAAACTTGCTCGAAAAAGTCGTTCTTTTTTTCCATTATTGCAATAGATTATCGATCTGAAAAGCCACATACATGATGGTTTTGCCTTCAGCAAGCCACATACTTTCATAAAAAGTTCTGATTTCGCATAGCGGTCCCTCGGTGATGGTTCCATAAATATCATCAACTCGCTCTACTACCCGAAGATTGTTTTCGCCAATCATTTCAATGGTATAGTCAAACAGCTCGCTGCTATCAGTTTTCAGATGTACAATGCCTTCTGGTTTCAAAAACTTCTTAAACATACTCAGATAGCGTGGCGATGTAAGTCGTTTGTTTTTGCGCGAACCAGGTTGCGGGTCGGGAAACGTAATCCAAATTTCATCTACTTCCGATTCGGCAAACCACAAATGTAACAATCCAGCTTGGCTGCGAATAAATGCTGCATTCTTCATGCCTTCCTCTTCGATGGTTTTGGCTCCGCGCCAAATGCGTGCGCCTTTTATATCAACTCCAATAAAATTGTTGTTGCCAAAACGTTTGGCCTGTCCAATGGTGTATTCACCTTTTCCACAACCAATTTCCACAATCAGTTTTCCGCTGTTTGCGAAAAATAGGCTCTTCCAGTTTCCGCGCATATTGCTGCCACTTTCCGAAATTTGAGCAAACGTAGATTCGAAATAATGTGGAAAGGTTTTGTTTTCGGCAAAATGCTGCAACTTCTTCTTGGCCATAATGCTACTTCTTGGTGTAAAGCCAAATATCAGGTTTGTTTTCCGAAACCCTGATTTTATTCAGATAGTCGAGTGCATCGGGCTTGCTATCGAAACTTTTGTAAGCAACGCGAATACGACCTTCGGTTGGCGACTGAACAATTTCGGCAGGGAAACCCCTCTGTTTAAGCTTGTTGTAAAATTCTTCTGCATCCGATTGTGTAGCAAAGCTTCCTCCAATCACAAAAAACGAAGCATTGGCAACTTCAACTTCGGTGTTTGTAGTAGTCTCGGCATCGGTAGAGTCTGAATTTAAGGTATCGACAACTGCAACGCCAGTGGTATCGGTAGTATTCGATAATGTATCGGTGGAAGTGGTGGTATTGTTGCTTTCGCTACCCGAGTCGAAAAGCGAAGTCACTTCATCCCACAAAGGCTCAACCTTTTCCGGAAAAACAAACCACGCAGTGGTGCCAGCTGCAATTATCAACAACAATAAAACGAGTAATACTGGTATGCGCCTACGTTTTCGAGCTGGTTTGGCAGCAATAATTTCGGGCTGCTGTAGCGACACAATATTGGCCGAAAAGCCAGATAAGCCAAAAGCCAATGCATTCTGGTTGTCGGCTTCAAAAACTATTTTGTCGTTTTCGGGCTTACTCAGCTTTCCAATACCATTAATAATATAGATTCCACCAGCATTCAATACCGAAACAATTGCCGACACAAAACCAGCAACTTGTTGCTCTGCTTCGTGCAGAGCTATTCCATATTCATCGGCAATAAGTTGTTGCAGCCTATTCGACTGTTCGTCGAGTTGCACAAAGACAATTCGAAATTGCGGTGGCAAAAAATCGCGCCCCAATCGTTCGGAAGCTGCGGGAATCGTTTCAACATTAAAAACGCCGATTCCATGCAATGAAACCGATTTGTATTTTAGCAGCAGATTAACAAAGGTGGTGTTGTCGATTTGCATGATGGGTCTGAATTAAACGCCAAAATAAACAAAAAAACCCCGCTTGCGACGGCGAGGTGCTTCAAATATTTTATTACAAACTATCGTTTGTGCAATTTCTCGTCGGAAACTGTAAGTCTATGACGACCTTTTGCACGGCGACGAGCCAGCACTTTACGTCCGTTTGCCGATTCCATTCTATGACGGAATCCGTGTTTGTTTCTTTTTTTGCGATTTGATGGATGAAAAGTACGTTTCATAACAAATAACTTTTTTCTTTTGGGAGTGCAAAATTAGAAAAATATTTCGGATAGCCAAAACTTTTTTTGTTTTCACAGCAATTAAATATTTGTTACTACTCAGCAGGAATTAGTTTTTGATCAGCCAGATTTGTTAAAGCCTCAAAAACA
>DYON01000223.1 GCA_020720525.1 Acetofilamentum sp. | reverse complement strand
GTTATCAATTTGAAATTTGTCGAGATCGAAACCATTGGGGATAATATGAACCTGATCGGGTTTACAAATGCGATGTTTCACCACCAAATCGTTTCGTTGTCGCTCGCTAAGCGCAATAATAGCATCGGTTTTTCGCGACAAACGCCGCTCGATGCCTTTGTACATATTGCTTACCAAACCATTAAAATACGCTTCGAAAACATGACCATGGTAGGTATGAACAATCACTGGAACATTGAGTTGATGGGCAGCACGACGACCCAAAGCACCAGCTTTCGAGGCATGGGTGTGAACAATATCGGGTTTGAAATCGGCAATAATCTTTTTAATATCGCTGTATGCTTTGCGGTCTTGAAAAAAATTGAGCGACCGCACCATCGAATCGACAATTTGTGGCTCGATGCCCAAAGAATGAGGAATATGCATCGAGTCGTGCTCGTTTTTTTCGTTCGGACCACCAATGAGCAACGTTTCATAATTGTCGGAAAGATATTTCGTGAGCAGCGAAGCATTGTAGGTTGGTCCACCCAAATTGAACCGATTCAATATACGTAGTATCTTTATTTTACTCATTCTCCCATGTTGTTAATCCACCAATTTTGAAACACAACAATCGACCACAACAAACTTTGATGCCGCATTGCCCGACCCTTCTCTACCTCACCAAGAAGTTGCCTCATAGCCGCCGGTTTGAAAATTCCCTGCTGGTGAAGAAACGACACATCGAACCATTGTTCTTTCATTTGCTTCAACAAAATGCTGTTCATCCACTTGGCAACAGGCACTTCGAATCCATGCTTTGGACGCTTTGCAATAGACTCGGGCAATAAATCGCTGAAAGCATCGGTGAGAATTTTCTTGGTTGCTTTGCCATCGAATTTGAACTTTGACTCCAACGAAAAGGCAAAGTCAATTAGTCGAAAGTCAAGAAAAGGTGAACGTACTTCGAGCGAAGCTGCCATCGACATTAGATCGACTTTGCGAAGCATATCGCCTGCAAGCACCAGCCTTACATCGTTGCGAAGAACATCGTTCATATTGGACGGATTGCTCAACAAAAGCATTTTTTCAACACGCGAAAGTCCTCGGACTGTACCCTTTACAAGCAGTTTTGCAATTTCTCTTTCGGAATGAAATGCTGCCAAAAACAAATATCGGTCGGCTTTGTTTTGCCGTGCCAACAATCCCAATCGGCGCGCTTGACGAAGTTTATCGGATAGTGCCGTTTCGCGCCCAAAAACATCGGGAACCAACGATGCTGCCGAAAAAACCATTCTTTTAATTGCCGACGATTCGTTCATCATAGCCAAAGCGCGATGTTTGCGGTAGCCACCAAATATTTCATCGGCACCATCGCCCGATAATGCAACAGTTACATGTTTTTTAACAAATGCCGAAAGCACATTCACTGCAATAGCCGACGAATCGGCAAAAGGTTCATCGAGATAGGAAAGAACGCCCGGAAGAGCTTCGGCAAAATCTTTTTCGGTAACAGGAATAATGGTATGCTGCAAATCGTGCATGCGAGCTACTTCTGTTGCAAATTTCGACTCGTCGTAATAAGGCGTTTCGGGAAAACCAATTGAATATGCCTGTATTCCAGGACGATGCTGCGCTGCCAATGCCGCTACAATCGACGAATCGATTCCACCACTCAGAAATGCTCCAAGTGGAACATCGGACACAAGACGCAGCTTTACACTATTGGACATCAATTCGCGCAATTGCTCGCAAGCTTCGTTGTAATTTCCACCAAACTGATTCTCCGAAATGCTGTAATAATGATTAATCTCAACTTTATCGTTGGAAATAATCGCAAAATGCGAAGGATACAGCTTGTTGATATTCAAAAAAATCGTGTATGGCTCAGGGATATAGGTAAGTCGAAAATATTCGTAAATGCTGTTTTCGTCGAGTTTCTTACTGAGACCAAACTTCATCATAGCTTTCATTTCGGAGCCAAAAACCAAGGCCGACGAATCGGCATAGTAATACAAAGGCTTGATTCCGTAGCGATCGCGTGCCAAAATGAGCTTATTTTCAAGCTTATCAAAAATGGCAATGGCAAAAAATCCATTAAAATTGGCAAAACAACCAGTCCCAAAATGAATAAATGCTTGCAAAACCACTTCGGTGTCGCCAGATGTTCGAAAAACAACGCCCAATGCTTCGAGCGATGTACGAATGCTGCGAAAGTTGAAAATTTCGCCATTAAACACCATGGTGTAGCGTTCATCGTCCGACACAGTTGGCTGATTCGAAGCTTCGCTCACATCGATAATAGACAATCGTGCATGTCCAAAACTGAAACGGTCGCCACTAGCAATCGCCGAAAAATCGGGACCCCGCTGCTTCAAAGTGGCAAGCGCAGCCGGAAGCAAAGGAAAATACTTCCTCCCCTCGTCGGTTCTGGCAAAAACGCCTGTAATTCCGCACATGGTGGTGGGTGTTTTGTGAGAATAGGTGGTTTACAGGTGTATCACTTCGCCATATGCAGCAGCAACGGCTTCCATAACGGCTTCGGACATGGTTGGATGCGGATGCACCGATTTGATGATTTCGTGACCAGTGGTTTCGAGATTGCGTGCTACAACCACTTCTGCAATCATTTCGGTAACATTGTCGCCAATAAAATGCGCTCCGAGCCATTCGCCGTATTTGGCATCGAAAATCACTTTCACAAAACCATCTGTATTGCCCGACGATTTGGCTTTGCCACTTGCTGTGAATGGGAATTTGCCCACTTTAATTTCGTAACCAGCTTCGATGGCGGCTTTTTCGGTCATTCCAACCGATGCAATTTCGGGGAAAGTGTATGTACAGCCAGGAATATTACCGTAGTTGAGCGGGTGAACATCCATTCCAGTAATTTTTTCGACACAAATAATACCTTCGTGCGAGGCAACATGCGCCAAAGCAGGACCTTTTACAATGTCGCCAATGGCATAAACGCCTTCCACATTGGTGCGGTAGAAATCATCAACAAGCACTTTTCCTTTTTCGAATTTGATGCCAGTTTCTTCGAGTCCAATTCCTTCCAAATTGGTAGCAACGCCCACAGCCGAAAGCACAACATCTGCTTCGATAACTTCTTCACCTTTTTTGGTAGTTACAAACACCTTGCATTTATCGGCACTGGTATCCACTTTGGTTACTTCGGACGATGTGAGAATGGTCATACCCGCTTTTTTGAACGAACGTTCGAGCTGTTTGCTCACTTCTTCGTCTTCGACAGGAACAATATTGGGCATAAATTCAATCAATGTAACCTTGGTTCCAAGCGTATTGTAGAAATAGGCAAATTCGCTGCCAATGGCACCACTACCAACCACAACCATACTTTCGGGCTGTTTGGGCAAAGTCATAGCTTCGCGGTAGCCAATAATTTTTTTGCCATCTTGTTTCAAAGCTGGAAGCACGCGCGAACGTGCACCAGTGGCTAAAACAACATGATTGGCTTCGTAAACAGCTTTGGTTCCGTCGGCTGCAAGCACTTCCACTTTTTTGCTTGGCATGAGTTTGCCAGTTCCAGCAAGAACTTCGATGTTGTTTTTCTTGAAAAGAAACTGAATGCCTTTGCTCATGGCATCGGCAACACCTCTGCTGCGGCTCACAATGGCTTCGAAATCGGCTTTCGCTTCACCTTCGAGTTTGATGCCATAATCGGCAGCATGTTTCATATATTTGAATACCTGTGCGCTTTTCATGAGGGCTTTGGTAGGTATGCATCCCCAATTGAGGCAAATACCGCCCAATTCGGCGCGTTCTACAACGGCAGTTTTTAAACCCAATTGCGAAGCCCTGATTGCAGCAACATATCCGCCAGGACCACTTCCGATAACTATTAGATCGTAATTCATATCAGTTTGCTATTTTTCTTCAAAAGTATATATAATACCAACGAGAATAATATTTTTTGTCTGAATAATTCTGTCGGCATTTACCAATTAAATGAAATATATGACATTCCTGTGGACTATCATATATTTCAAATTGGTATAATCAACGAAATAAGTAGAGTGGTATTTATCATGTTGATGTACGAAACGCGTGCGAGTTGAGTGTGTTTTTGTAATGAAGTCGAAAAACCGAGTTGAAAAACAAAAAACGCAGTTATGCAGTAAAAAATTCAATGCTTCAAGAAAAAATTACTCATTGAATTTTTCGTATCAAAGTATAGCGGCGTTAATTATAATAGTTTTCTTCGTCATTTTTCCCTTCGGAATACTCAGGGCAAGATTTACTTTTCGTGGCTATTTTTTATCTTT
>DYON01000008.1 GCA_020720525.1 Acetofilamentum sp. | reverse complement strand
TTGATACACCGAGACAAAAATAGATAAGTTAAGATTTTAAAAGCTGTCAAATATCCCCCTCAAAACAAAAAGTGCCAGCATTAAAAAGTGAAAAAAGGGCTACTGCCCTACTGGGAGTAGAAAAGCAGCGTTTTAGCGTTGTGCAGCCTTCTTAAAACGAAACGCTCCAGAAGTATCATTTAGTATCATTTTAGTATCACAAAAGTATCATTGGCGAGGTGCAAATTACCACTTTAGTATCATTACTTGTGCGTAAATGGTAGTTTTAAGCCAAATACACGCTTTTACAGGGCGTTTACAACACAAAAAACCCCAAAATACACCCCAAAAACAGCCCATTTTTAGCCCTTTTTTAAGGGCTTTTTTACTGCCGTTTAAATAGCGTTTAAATGGAATTTTTTGGTTTAAACCAGCATTAGCACCAGCACTAGCACCAGCAAAACCCATATACGTTAATACGTCTCAAAGTGTGTATTATCACGTAAAATAGCACTTAAACTACACTTAACCGAAAAACGATTATAACAAATTACATTTAAAAAAAATAAATAACAACGAAAAACCGTACACTACCGGCTGTTTTGGCCTATAATACTGCATCGGATGGCTTTTTGTGTGGGTTTATGTTTTGTGGAGCGTGGCGGTGCCAGACAAAGAAGCATAAGTGGCTGCTTTTTTTGTGCACTGGTCGAGCTGAAGCTGCAACTTACCAATTTCACGGTTTAGTTCGGTAATAGTCGATAAGCTTTTTTCGTATAATTCTTTATACAAGTCATTTTCTTGAGTATTGAGTGTCTTAGAATCTGTATCTCCAGACAATTCATTACCTATAGACTTCTTATTTAGGAGCATATCACCAGACCCATGTAGTATCCATGTTAAGTTAAATAATTCAGAATATTCTGAATTATAAAGGTTTTCAAAAAATGAGAAGCTTGGCTTAGCCTTACCATTTAAAATATCATAGATTGCCTGAGATCGAGCATATCCGAGTTTATGTGCAAATTCGTTAGTGCTAATACCAAGATAATCAATGATTTTTAAAATTCTTTCAGATATTTCTGTATTATTTTTCATAATTGTTTTGAAATACAGAATATTCTGTATTATATTTGTCGTATCAATTAGACAAAGATAAACAACATGAGTTACACCACCGAACAAATTAAGAATATTCCTTTCCAAGCGGTTGCAGACAACAATGCATGTCATGTATCCTATGTAGGTTATTTGGTAAACGGAAAGCGACGATCTAATTCGGTACTTGCCAAAGCGATATTGTCCGACATCGACGAGATATTGGAATTTTTAGAGCAGCAGCGAATACGCAATGCTCAATTGAGATCCGAAAACCACCAATAGACCTACCTGCCCATGAAAGCGTACCACTACATCGGATCCGTATTATGCATCAGTAAGCCAGCTCTATTCGAGGTTGGCTTAACCCGTGGAAAGTACGAGTATTGGATTGAAAGAACACCGAATATAAGGGTTAGACAAGCAGGTGGCCTAAACAATGTGGCCATGCTCAATTACTACCAAATCCCCTTCGAGTGGCAAAACAAAGTGCGTAACGCATTTGGCGACCCGTCCGACAACACCGACCGCGATAAATTGAGCACCTACATCAAACTCGACTACCAAGCCGCCAAATTCTTTTCCGATTACATTACAGCCAGTGGCAAACCGCTTAGTATGGACAAACAAATGCAACTACGAGCCAACGCCGAGGTGCTCGATGGCATTGCCAACATGATGGCCGTTCGTAACTTTCCGCAAGGCATCAATCGGATGGCGGCTCTGTGGAAGTCGCTGGCCAAGGCCGTACAAAACCTCGATACCGAACGATTCCCTTGCAATCTGCCGAGCGACTATAAAAAGCTACGTCAAAAATTCGATACGTACCGAGCCGACAGTTACCCTGCACTCCTCCACTCGGGCGAGGGCAACAGCAACAGCCGCAAAGTGAACGATGCATTGGAACGTCTGATATTAAGCTTATACGCTATGCCTACAAAACCATATGGCACATCGGTGGCATCGGACTTCCGAATGTTTATCGATAGCCGTATAGAGGTGTTCGATGCAGCAACTGGCGAATACTTCGACCCCAAAATGTTCTACAAAAAAGACGAGCCCATGGAGCTGAGCCAAAGCACCATTTGGAACTACATCAACAACCCCAAAAACCGCCCTGTGCTCGACAGCTTACGCAACGATGCCCACGCATACAACAATATGCACCGTCCGCACGCTCACCGCCACGCCCCTGCTTTCAGCTTGAGTAAAATATCGATGGACGATAGAGACTTGCCACGTAAAATGTTAGACGGCAACCGTGTTAAAGCGTATTATGCCTACGATGTGGCATCGACCTGTGTGGTAGGTGCGTCGTACAGTAAAAACAAAGATAAAGAGCTGTTTACGGCTTGCCTCAACGACATGTTCCGCTTTATCGACCGCAACAGCTTAGGCATGCCACTCGAAGTGGAGGTAGAACATCACTTAGTTAATAAGTTTAAAGACGACTTGATGCAAGCCGGTACCGTCTTTCCATTTGTACGTTGGTGTAACCCCGGTAACTCGCAAGAGAAACATGCTGAGTACCTAAACAAGGCAAAAAAATATGGTTACGAGAAACGCACCCAAAACGGCATCGGTCGGTTCTATGCCAAACTCGAAGCCAACCGCCCAAAACAAGACAAAGTGTGGAACGACGATGGAATGGTTTACAAAGAGGAAAAATTCAGCTACGAGCAATTGGTGGCCGACGATCGCAAAACCATCGAAGCCTACAACAACGATTTACACCCCAAACAAAACCTATATCCTGGCATGACACGCTTGCAGGTATTGCAGCAAAATGCCAACCCCGAAGCACCGGTTTACAACCGATCGATATTGGCCCGATACGTGGGCAGCCGCACCGACACGAGCATACGAAGGAACCAGTACTTCTCTGTACAGAACCAAAAGTATGCTTTGCCGAGTGTGGAGGTTCTAAACCACTTGCAACCGGGTAAGCTCGAAGTCGAGGCCTATTGGTTTGCCGAGGCCGACGGCAGCATCGACGAGGTGTATTTGTATCAGGGCGACAAGTTCCTGTGCAGATCGGAACGCATGGCCACATTCAACACGGCCACCGCCGAGCAAACCGAAGCCGACCGCACGGCCATGACCGAGCAGCAGAAATACATCAAGTCGTTCGACAAGCAGGTTAAGACCAAACGAACCGCTTTAGCTAAAATAAGCATTATGACCAAGCTGGACGATACCATTACAGCCGATGCCATAATGGAGGCTGTCGAGGTACCTGTAAAAGAACCCACATTCGAAGTGTACAACGCCACCGATTTGGCTTGGTACCGGTCCAAGGCTTTAAACGACATTTAGGTCTTCGACCTTTTTTTAAAAAGTATGATCAACTCAACGAATACACACATAAACAACTCAACAGATGAACAGCACCATTAACATCAGCATTAACATTGATCGATTAATCGAGAAAGTAGAAGTTTCGATTGTTCCCACTCGTCCCGAGACAGATTTAACCGAACACCCCGAAAGTGAATGTGAGTTTCGGGCGAGCTTGGAGCAAAGACTGAATAATGAGTTTGAAATACTTCCAAAGCTGATTTCAAAACATGTGTCCGGAACGCTTGCAGGCTTAGGGTATTTTTCAAAAAAACACCATTAACAACTCAATACATAAACAACATGATGACTACAGAATTTAAAACGCGCATTATTGATGCCATCAACGGCAACCGAAAAAACTTCCCATCCGATGCCAAACAAGCCATAAGCTTGGGCATAAAACCTGCTCAACTTTCACGCATTAAGCAAGGCGAATTCGAGGCCGTGCTCAGCGATGCCAATTGGATCGCCATCGCTCGTAAGCTCGACGTACAGATGCACGAGGCAGCACGTTGGATAACAGCCAACACCCCTGTGTTCGACTACATTACCGATCAGTTATCGTTTTGCAAAAACAACAGCGTAAGCCGGATGCTGTGCGACCGTGCAGGCATAGGCAAAACACACTCGGCCAAGGTGTTTGCGGCCAACAACGCCAACACGGTATACATCGACTGCTCGCAAGTCAAGAGCAAACAAAAGCTAATCCGAAATATAGCCAAAGAATTTGGCGTAGGCAGTACAGGACGATATGCCGACGTGTATGCCGACTTGGTGTTTTACATGCAAAACATGACCGAGGCTTTGGTGATACTCGACGAGGCAGGGGATTTAGACTATGCTGCGTTTTTGGAACTGAAAGCGTTGTGGAACGCTACCGAAGGATTGGCAGCATGGTACTTAATGGGTGCCGATGGCCTAAAAGCCAAAATGGAAACCCACATATCGCACAAAAAAGTAGGCTATGCCGAAATGTTCGACCGCTTTGGTACACGATATCAGAAAGCCAGCCCCGACGGCAAAGAGGACTTCGACCAATTCAACCGCACGCAAATACAGATGGTGGCAAAAGTGAACCAATACAATGGCGACTTCAATCGATTGTATGTTTCGACTGCAGGTTCGCTTCGCAGACTTAGAACCGAGTTACAAAAAACAAAAATCGTCGCCTAATGAAACGAGCCATCAGCATAGCGGCGCTGCTAAGTAAGAAGTTCAAGACCATGGCTTTCGATGGGCAATGGGCGGACGCAATAGGCACACCCGAGATGTCGGGAGTATGGCTCGTATGGGGGCAGAGCGGACACGGCAAAACAGATTTTACCATTCAGATCATGAAATACATAAGCCGTTTTGGTCATGTGGTGTATAATACGCTCGAAGAGGGAACCCGCAAGTCGATGCAGGACGGTGCGGTTCGACATGGTTTGACAGAGGTTGCACGACGTGTGAAGTTTCTCGACCGTGAGCCGATGGACGAGCTGATCGAACGACTAAAGCAACCCAAAAGCCCCGATGTGATCATTATCGACAGCTTGCAATATTCGGGCTTAAACAAGGAAGCGTATAAGCAGCTAAAGGAGCAATTCAAGACCAAACTTTTTGTGTTTATTTCACATGCCGATGGACGATTGCCCGACGGCCGAGTAGCCAAATTTGTACGGTACGATGCCGACGTCAAGATATTTGTCGAGGGCTATGTGGCCAAGATAAAAAGCCGTTACGGAGGCGGTGCAGACTTCACCATATGGCACAAAGGAGCAAAGGATTATTGGAATAATAACAAAACAAGAGCAAACACATGAACGCAACCCGAATCGCACGTCAACGCCTGCAAAAAGACGAGCAAATGGCCACGGTGATGAAGCTCACCGGAATAACACAAGACGAATACAATATGGTATTTGTGGAATCAGCTTGCCGATTTATGGACGAGCTTTACCCAATCGGCAGCACATTCGAAAAGTATCGCAAGATTTACTTTGCAGACCCCAATTTTTGGGCATGGTTCACCACCGAATGGAATGCATTCGAAAACGGATTTTTGCTGATGGTAAGAACCACAGATATAAAACCGACCCACGAGTTCTGGAGTTCGCAAATGATGAACACCATTGCACACGACGCATCTTTCGAAAACAATTTTCACAAAAATTACATCAAAATTTTATCACATAAACCGTAAATGTATGAACATCGAGGCATTACAAGGACTGACCATCGAGCAGATAGAAGCTGCTTTATCCGAAAAGAAAAAACAAGCACAAGCCGATCGAGAAAAAGAGGCTAAAGCTTATGTACAACACCGAGACTTTGTCATTGAGCAAATGATAGGCATGGCCGTAGACATCGAACAAATGATGGTCGATTTCAAAGCCTACTGTAACGAAACTATGGACGATCAAGCATCCAATTTGGAAGCTTACGGCAAACTACGAGGTAACAGCAAGGGCGGTTTCGCCATCACGCACACAGACAGTACACGACGAGTTATTCGTATACGCAGAACCGAACCGCAGTGGGACGAACGAGCAGGGAAAGCCGTCGGCATGATTCGAGATTTCCTTAACGAAACGGTAAAAAAGCATAACAAAAAGCTGTTCCAAATCTTAATGACATTTGTCGAACGCAACGAAGAGGGCGACTTAGAATACGCAAGAGTGATGAACCTAATTCAGCACGAAGACAAGTATACCGACCCTCGATGGGTAGAGGGAATCAACCTAATTAAGGAGAGCTATTCGAACCGCCTTAAAGGATACGGTTATGAGTTTAAGGTAGCCAAAGAAGATGGGAAATGGCATACCATTAACATGACATTTGCAAGCATTTAAAAACGAAGGTATGTCGGGCAAACAGCAAGAACGTGGATCGAGGCTCGGTATGCGAAACGAAGCGATACTCAAACGCTTCGCTCAATTGAGCAACATGCGATATAAGGGCAAAACAAAGATGTACACAAACGACACCATATTTGCAATGTTGAGCGAGGAATTCTACCTGAGCGAGCGAACCATTAACGACATATTATTCAGAACAAAAAATGAAAAAGAAAGATATTAAGTTATTCGGAACTGCATTTATGCAAGTGCTGTTCGTAAGTGCTAACATCTATTTTGTGAGCAATTCGATGTGGGTAGCCGTTGCGGTTACAAGTTTCCTAATCAGCTACCTGTGGACAATCAATGTCAAAAAAATAGCGATAAGCAATATTATCGACAGATTGATATACAGCACCGGGGCGATGGTCGGAGGTGTAGCGGGGCCGTTAATGGCACATGTCATAAAAATGATAATATGAAAATAAAAGCAACGACACTCGAAGCTTTCGCAAAAGAGATACACAGCCCCGACTTGCACCAGCAGGTCGGGAGCTTTCGAGAGCTTGAGTCGGCTACATTGAGGTGGTTACGAAAATACATTAAACATGTACAAGCAGCTAAGCATGTTCGACACCGTCGAACTAAAACAGGAATCGATCGAATCACCGAATAGGTGCAGAACCTGTACGCACATCTACAAGCACCAGTACGGAAAAATGAAGTACTGCGAATTGAAGAAAGACAAAAAAACAAGCTACGGACACGCAAGAGTACGATCAAACGATAGAGCGTGCGAACTATACGAGAAAAAAATGAATCAATTTCAAAACAACAAACAATGAGAGAGATAAAATTTAGAGGCAGTTTGCTCAACGAGAGCAACCCTTATAAAAAAGGTGAAGTAATAGAAGGCGGATACTGTAAAGAAGGAGACAAGCACTTTATTGTGGTAAAGCACAATACATTCGAAGTTGATCCCGAATCCGTTCAAGAATTCACGGGTTTTAAAGACAAAAAAGGGATAGAAATATTCGAGGGTAATATACTTAGCGATTGGACAGATGTTGATGGCGAACAGGTACAATCAAAAATGCAAGTTTATTGGTGCGAAAAAACAGGAGCTTGGAAATTAGACAACTCATTTAATCAAGACAAATCAAGTGGGGATTTATTAAGCGAGGAGTTGTCAGATTTTGATTACGAGATCAAGTCGATTCGATAAAAAGACCAAAAAAAGAACAATTACCATTTTAACAATGAACTACTCAGCATATTTTGCAATCGAAAAAAAGATTAAGAGCACAGGTGCCGATATCGACCGTGCCGATCTGATATCTCAATTTACAGACGGAAAAAAGAACAGCCTTCGCGAATTGACAGACAAGCAGTATTTTGCATTCCTACATTTCTTAAACAACAGAATTGCACCAAAACCAGAAGTACACAATGGTCTCGACGATTGGCAAAACACACCGTCGAACAACATGCGTCGAAAAGTGTATTCGCTCATGGTAACGCAAATGAGATACACACAGGCACACATGGAGGAGTGGCTACTCAAATACTCAGTTCACAAAAAAAAGTTACAAGAGCATACTGAACGGGAGCTTGTCGACCTTGTCAGTCAAGTTGAGCAAGTCTATGCCAGTTGGGTTATTGAAATCAATAAAAAAAATAAAAAGCATTAATATGAATCAATACAAAGTACTCGTTACAGGTTCTGCAGATGCAGAAATGATACTAAGCTATAAGGCTTCAATATTATATAAGGTTGAATTTATTCGCACAAAAGTAAGCGATGAGCAGTGGAACAAGCTGATATTTCTTTGTCCAAAAAAAGAGGCGGATCTGCACTCACACGGCTTCCCCAATGTTGATATTATGCCAGTAATTAAGCAGAGGTCAATGTTCAGTCGTTATATCGATTTATACGACGAGTTCTACTATAAAAAAACAGGAATAAAAGCACGCATGAGTGCTATAGAAGGGGCTTCGGTTAAGAAGATAATCGCCCATTTAGAATCAATCGAGAAGGATAGCGAATCGGCACTTGCGTTATTCGATCAGATTCTGAAGAGCTGGGATAAAATCGACGAGTTTTACCGTAAACAAATGGAATTAAGGCAAATCAATCACAATTTGAACACGATTTTAAGATTGTTGAAAAATGGAAATAGCACTTCAGCAAAAGGGCATTATGCAAATGACCTTAGAGCAAGCCTCTAAAACAGATTTGATTCGCCACTTTAGTAAGCTATCGGTAAAGAATATAGTCGAGAATGCTTATCCTACTTTGTTTGAACTGAAAAAAACCTATGGCGAAGACAAAACAGAGAAAGTAACAGCGATTGTGTTCAAAGATTTATCTGAAAGCTTTGGTGGTGAGCTCACAGACCTTCAGATTGTAGAGTTAGCGATAGAGACCAGTTCTTCAGATTTTCAGCACATGAGCTTAGAAGACATCTACTATGTATGCAGATCAATCAAAAAAGAAAAGCATTTCGGGAAATTGAACGTCAATAAGCTGATGACGGAACTCAACAAGCACGCCGATGAGCGATTTGAGGCGGTTATGGAATACAACAGGAACAAAGATATTGAAAGGTTTCGTGAGTGCGAACGTCAGCCATGCGACGAGGGTGCAGCAAAACGGCTAAGCGAGATGCAGGAGCGTATCCATAAAAAATTAAATATTCCAAAAAAAAAGTAATCAAACACTTGCAGAGGTAAAAAATAAAGTGTAAATTAGCAACTTGCATACAGGGTAGTCTCATCAAAAAAAGAAGCTCCGAATTTCGGGGCTTTTTTTATGCGTTCTATATTCGTTCCACATCAATATTCATGTTTGTTGCGACGGACACTCGCAGCGTCGAAGTATCGAACAGTGTCGTATCGTAGCTCAGCTTAATCACTTTTAGTTGGTCGAATGGCATATCAATCTCCGAACTGGTACGCATCAATGGAGTGCTGATGTCGGCATTATTTTCTTTCAACTTAAAGCGGTGCATAATTTTATGCAATTCCGATGCCAGTGCAAGGCTCGGCTCAGCTTGTTCGATAAGGTCAAAAACGACCAAATGCAGAGTAATTTGAGCCGGTGCGGTTTGCAATCCGTCGCCTTTGGTTTCCCATTGCAACGGGTTCGCAAATTCAACGTAAACGGCAGGCAATATCGGGGCTTTGGTTTCCTGGTATCGGTTGTATTGGTCGTTAAACCAATCCACTGTTTTAATCGTATTTAAACGCTGATTAATTCGGGTTTTAATGGCGTTGTAATAATTAATGTACATAGCTTTTATTTTAAATCGGTTAATTTAAGAATGGCATCGTGCAGTTTTTTGTCTAAGGCGGCCGATTGACCGATAAACTTACGCATAGGCATACGTGCGGTTTTGCGACCGAACACCTTTATTTGACCACCTTCGTTGTGCACGTTGGCATAAGGCTTATCGCTAAAAATGATTACAGTCGTGCCTTTAACCACAAATGTAATACTGTTTTCGAGCTCGCTTTTTTGGCTCGACAATATAGGGGTTTGCCTTGCCGTCGGGCTGTAATTGGTAATCGGATTATCTTTTCGGGCTTTGTATTTCCGTTTCACGCCTTTACGTGAGGGATGTCGAGCAGGTTTTTTGCTGTGTGCTCCGTACTTAAAACCGTACCATGTACTCGACGGGTCTCTGCGTTTGACATCTGCCCAAGGCTGCCCATCGAACGCTTGCTCGTCGAAGTTCTGTGTAAAATGGTTCACTGCCAGTCGCCCGATAATGCGTCCGGCTTGTTTGGCAAACATCCGTTCTACCTTGCTTAAGTCCTTCTCGAAAGCCGAAAAATCGTTCATAAAAAAATTATTAAAAAAAATTGAACTTTTGATATTAATGTTCGTATATTTGTCAAAATATGGTGCCGTTGTCGGAGGCTAACTACCAAAGATGCAACACCCGTGTCCAGCCTGAGACTTGGTGTCAGGTAAAATTAACTAAGGTAACTTTTTGGCAAAACCAATTAAGTTACCTTAAATTTTGTAACCGTATTTTTAAGGTTGATGATAAAAATTTCCTTTACAAGCCTTTTTTTGTCGTGTCGTTTTAAATAATCAGACGCATTTCTTAATAACAACAGGTCATTTGAAAAACCTTTATCGGTCATCTTAAAAACAACAATCTCACATTCCTTTTTTATGGCATCTTTCAACGCATTTGAAGTGTCTTTCCCTTCGTTTCGTTTCAAATCTGCAAATTTATTATTGATAAGATACTCTGGGTTTTTTGTTTTTGGAGTTTCAACGTGCTGCCGAATTTTAACATCAATTCCTTTTAGTTGGTCTACGATCAATTTTGCAGCTTCAAAATTTTCTTTCAGGTCTTTTTTGTGAGCGAACAAATGTACCGAAATAGAACTGTCATTTTTTGCGACATAATCGGGCTTACCATAGCTTAGCTTTTCAAAGTTCTTGTGCATCGCTTCGGTAATTGAGACTGCACCCTTCTTATCGACATTAGCAAAATAGGTATGCTCACGGCTAAACAAGGCTTTGCTCTTTGCAGGGTTTCCTGGTATGCCTTTTGGCACACTCACTTTAGGGATATCGCCATTTGTAGGTTTTTGGTCGGTAGCACGCACACGGCACTTACAGTTCCATCCGTTGGGAGGCAAATGGGTATTCCAAAACGAGTCGTCGATGGGTCGGATAATACCGTACAATTTTTGATGGTCGCTTCGTTTCTCGGCGGATCGGCTCGGCAGATACTCCAAGTTGGGGAACTCTTTTCGGGTGCGTTCAAAATCGTTCCATTGTTTGGTTGCACGTGTCGCTCTCGAAGCCATATTGATTTCGGCTTCGGTTTGGCGTTGGTAGGCGTTCATTAGGGCATCACGTTCCTCTTTGGTTCGGGTAGCCAAAAGAGCAGCGAAATGAGCCGATTTATGGGCTGAAAATTCTGCTGCATTTTTCTTTAGTTTTACGGCTAAATCGTAATCGGCATCGCCATACTGTGTAGGCATCGCTTGGTCAATCGTTTGAATGTACTCGGTAGCAGAATGTGCCCACAACGATGGCGAAAACTTTTTATCCTGTGCCACTTCGTCAAAAACCGCTTGTCGGTCTTGCACCTCGCTGTTTAGTTTGAACCAATTTTTTAAACGATGTGCCAAGGTTTCGAGTACACTTGGGTGTCCACATACTTCGCAATAGTCGTGGTCTATTTCCGCCCCCAGTTCTTGGGGGCTGATGCGAAAAAACCTGTCGATGCGTTTAAATTGGGTGCAGGGCTTTGTCGTTTTTCAGTAACTGGTACACCGAATGTTTGTGTAATGAAATCCTCATCGACTTCGTAATAATTGAGCAGCCCTTGTGTAATCGTCCAAATTTCCGATAAGCTTTTCGATTGCTCAAAACTAATGCTTATGTCTGCAATCGGGTAACCAATCGAAAGTAGCTTTGGGAATAACTCGCTGTTGATATACGATTCGATAAATTGAATGTCTGCGTCGGTAATCGACAAACCGATACGTTCGCCTACCTGTTCCTTTGCGAGCGAACCACCTTGCGATGCATCACCGACCACTGCTCCGTTAATCAATTGCGAAATCTCGGCATTACACATATTGATAAGATTACTATACACAGCCCCATCGGTTCTTGCCGATTCGACAAAAGTTATTTCCTCGTCGTTATCGATAACCGCATACGATGCCACCCCCATGTTAATCATCATGTTTTCCATATGATTGAGGCTCTCTGGGTCTTTTACATTCGTTTTGCCGTACCGAAGCGGCATGCCGAATATCTCGGTAAATTCTGACCATGCCGACTGTGTGAAACGCTTATACAACACATGAGGTGCTGCTTTCGATAACAAGCCGAGGTCTTTTGGGTCTCCGACTTCAATCAGCCAACCGGCATATTGTTTATCGGTTCGGTAACTGATGCCTTTATCATCGTCTTGTTTAAATACAAAAAGTCCACGCTCAGGTATGACGTGTCGGCGATTGACCAGTTCAATTTTCTTAATCAGACCATCGGCAATCTCGCTGATCTGAATGAGCGAGTGTCCGTAAAAGAGAGCGTTCATTGCGTGTTCTATAAATTGATAGAACCACGGCTGTTTAAATAAATTAGTCAAGTCGGCATTGGCTTTACCATCTTTATCGACGAGGTTAAACGGATGCCCTTTTACAGCCAGTATTCGCTTTTGTATTTCGGTTGTAACACGTGCATCGAGTATCAGTTCGTCGTATAAGTTGTAGAGCAAAATACGACGTGGATTGTCGATGGTTTCTGCTACTTGCATGGCGGTTCGCCAAGACTTGATGTCTTTTCTTGCTCTTGCCACATTCGAGGCAATCAGTTTGTCTAATAGTTTATTTGGTCTGCCCATGATTAATAAAAGTTTTCTTGTTTTGGTAAAGTGCTGCCGTATCGGATTGGAAATTTCGTGGTAGTTTCGGGGTTTTTATGAGGGAGCAATGGAGCAGCAAAACCGTCGGCCACTTGTTCGAGCCAAGTGCGAGCGGTCTGATAGCGTTCTTTGCGTAAGTCAGGAATATGGTCGGGCGATATCCTTGCATGAAGGTGATAGAGCACCATATCGACAAGATACATGACCACCAATTGGTTTTTACTCAATGGGTCGAAAATAGCGACTACATCGAAGCGAATATTCAAATACGACTTCATCTCTTCGATGGCTCGGTTTTCGGCAATGTCAATCAACTGCGGATTGTTTTCTGTAATGCCATTCAAAGTATAATTGTCGATGGCTTGCAATAAATCGTCTGAATTTAAAAATTGCATAATCTTAGTATTTACGTGATTCTCGTGTGTGTATCTTGAATGGCTTGGCTCGATACCTTACATATCGATCCAGATAATCAAACGCCTCTTTATCGGCATCGGGGGCGTCGTCGTGTGTTTTGTAACCGGGCTCAAGTCCTTTAAGTTGAGCCAATCCTTCTTTGGTGTCGTTATTGTTTTTCAACTTATCGGAATAGTACACCCTGCCGTTTTGGTATTGAGGGTGCATTTCGAGCATCCGGTCGTACTTACGCATTCTCGACCGTTCGCTTTTAACAAGATTCAAAACAATCTTATAGTAGGCTTCGACCTCCGATATGATTCGATAAATTTCGTCGTTCCAAAACTGAGCCTCGAATCGGAATGGCACACTGACACTTTTGGGTAATGCGATTTGGTACTCGGCGATCCAAATGAGAGCATCCTTAATTTTGCTACGTTTTACAAAGTTGTCGAGAAGGTATTTCTTTCCGTCTTTAGCACCCCACACCCGAACGGCATTATAGTCGGATGTACTTGTGCCGGCATATGCTACGTCCCATGTTCCGACAATGGCATCAAACGAATCGAGCCGTGGCAAAGTGCACCATTGAATCATGTCATCGGTAAATACCTTGCCCTCGACATGAGGGTCGTTATTGTACTCTGCCAACGCTTCCAAAATGCCCATCACTTCGATTAAATTAGTGTAATAGTCAGGCGGATATTTTGCAGACCAAATCGGCAGTAATGTTTCGGGGTCGAATGCCTTTTGTTCGAGCACAATCCACCCCTTATTTTCTTCGATAATCTTGGTGAATATCATTCGTGGAGCGAATTGGTTTTGAGCCAAAACAACTCGCATTCGCTCACCGTCTATGGTTGGTAAAATACCCGACAATAGCCACTTTGCATATTCATCTTGACGTTGTGGGTTCTTCAGTGTTTCTTTGGTTTCCCAGTCGTCGCAGACAATGTAGTCAGGGCGAATGCCTCCGACACGCAATCCGCGAGGTTCTTCACCCATTCCGAGCGATTTGGCAATGAATCCATTTTTGGTTACAAAAAAACCCTGTTCCCAATGCCCTTGGTTTTTTTGTTCACCGAAATCGTGAATCAATTTGCTGTTCCCCTCGAACTGCAATCGTAAATCATCGAGCAGTATTTCGCCTTTATCGGCATTCTGACCAATCAGCAGTAAGAACTTGATATCGTCGTTTATCCAAAGCCAAAGCGGAACAGATACATCGGCAACCACCGACTTGGCTAAACCCCGACCCCATTTTAACCAAGCTGCAATACGTTTATTTTGCTTAATTTTTTTGGCCGATTTAATGTGAAAATCGGGCGTCTCGGTAGTGGCAAATGTGGGCAGATATTCTTTAACAAAAAAAGCGTAATCCGATTTGGCCTTTGCAATTCGCTCGGCTTTATCCTTTGGCGTTTCATTGTAATTAACCGCGGTATTCTCACGCAGTTGCTTGACTTTGATTAACCAATCTTTCTTGGCTTGGATGTCGATTTGCTTTGCCATTATACACCCTTCTCTCGTGCCACTTGATTAATAAACAGATCGCTTATTTCGAGCACAGGCATCAATAAATCGGGTTTGTTTTTTTGAATGTAATCAACAAATTCCGAAACAACCTCGATATACTTATGCAAAGGCTTTATCGAGAACAGCTCAATTTCACGTATTAACACAGCCTTTGCATCCGACTGCGATTTATCAGGTATGCCTCCTTTTTCGTCGATAAAGTCGTTCAATGCTTTTAGTTGACGATAGGCATCTTGTAGCAATTGCGGACGAGTAATCGTTTGCATTTGGCGTTGTTCGTCCCAGCCTTCTGACTCGATCCATGACCGTAATGTTTTTTCGGTGGTGCCTACATTTTGAGCAATCAATTTTCGGCTCAATACACCTTTTGTGTAGAGCATTTTTGCAAGTGCTTTCTTTTCTATCGGTTTCATATTGAGCAAAATTCGACATCGAAAAGGGAAATTTCAAAACATCAAAGTGTCATGCGTGAAGGAAAAACACGTAGCGTGTCGAATATTAACGTGGCATACAATTAGAATTTGGGTACATGCAAAAAGCATTTGATATTTGCCACTCGCAAACTTGTTTTTCACCGATTTAATTCAGACTTATGAGCAAAAAAATATTCATACTATCAGACGAAACAAAGAACTCGCACGGGTTCATTGTTGACTCTGCGAAACTCGATTTATCTCGTTTCAAATTGAATCCAGTCATGCTGTATAATCACGATCAGTTAGTCGGAAGATGGGAAGACATCGAAATGAAAGATGGCAAGTTAACAGCCACTCCAGTATTTATGGACGAGGCAGGCGAAGAGTTGAGTCAAAAGGTGAGCAAGCGGGTTGATAAAGGATTCGTTAAAGGAGCGTCGTTGGGCATTAACATTACAGCGGTCGAACATACAGAGGGCGAAGTGCCACGTGTATCGGGAGAGGTCTTAGAAGTAAGCGTTGTCGATATACCCAGTAATGCCAACGCCATTGTTTTGTACGACTCGAACGGGGCTAAGCTTACTGGATCGCACTTACAATTGGCACTCGAAAAAATTACTAAATTTCCACAAACAATTACATCAGAAATGAAATTCAAATCAGAAACTTACAAAGCTCTCGGTCTGCAAGAAAATGCAACGCAAGAGCAAATCGACGATGCTGTGAAACGCATGTCCGAAAAACTGGCTGCCGCACAATCAAGTATTGAGGCTGAACATAAGCTGAAAGTGAAAACGATGCTTGACAAAGCCATTGCCGACGGTAAATTGAAAGCCGACGATCGCAAAATATACGAAGATTTGGCGGATGTCAATCTCGAATTAGCGACAAAAACGTTTGCCTCTCTCCCTGCTATGCAAAAATTAGCCGGTCAAGAGCAACATGGCAGTTCAACCGAAGACCGAAGCAAGTGGACATTTGCCGACTGGAGAAAAAAGGACACTGCTGGATTGTTAAAACTCAAGGCCGACAAACCCGACGAGTATGCCGAAATTATCAAAAAGTAACTAATAGTATTCATAAATAATATTTTAAACAAAATGAAAGCCTTACATTTATTATCACACTATGCGTTTGCATTATTTGCATTACTTCTTATGTCCACGGCCATTGCAACCGCAATGGATTGGGATTTACAAACAACGGCCATAGGTGTCGGAGTGGGTTCTTTTTTTGTCGGGGGTGCCGGTCAGAATATTTTGTACGTTGGTCTAAGTAAAGAAATTTGGTTGCCCGACTTAATGGAGGGGTTCTACCAGAATACATCCTTCCTAAGTCGGACACGAGACATGAGTGCATTTGTCGATAACGATAAGATCAATCTAGCAGAGGCAGGTGTCAATCCGAATGTACTAATCAACAATACCACTTATCCAATCCCAGTATCGCAACGAGCCGACGCACATATATCGCTTGAACTCGACACATACGATACAGAAAATACGGTAATCCGAAACCTCGAAATAGCAGAACTGTCATACGACAAGCGAGCTTCGATATTATATGGACACAAACAAGCCTTACTGCACAAGTTTGCACAAAAAGCAGCACATGCCTACGCACCGAATGCGAATGGGGAGTTTACTCCGATTCTTGCTGCAAGCGGCGACAACAACGGAACAGGTGTCAAGAGATTGACATTCGAAGACGTTTTGGCCTTGATGGTTCGATATAACGATATCGACTTGCCTACCGAAGGCAGAATTTTAGTATTAAGTCCGCAACACGAAGCTGACTTGATTTTGCAAGACAAACAGCTGTATAAAGCAGTGATGGACTCGAAAAACCTGTTTGGATTCGAAGTTTTCGTGTACTCTAAATTGGCCAAGTTCAACAGAACCACTGGCGTTAAAGTGGCCTTTGGTGCAGCACCTGCCGCAACTGATACCATCTCATCATTGGCCTATCAAGCCAACGAAGTAATGCGTGCCCAAGGTTCACTCGACATGTTTGCCGAGTTGAAAACGGCTACAGAGCGAGGCGACGTGCTCGGTTTTCAAATGAGAGCCTTGGCTTTGCCAATCAGAAACAAGTCGATGGGTGCTATTTATAGCCCTGCAATCTAAAGAAAATGCGTGTAATCAATCACATAGTTGTTCATTGTACTGCTACAGACCAAACAGCGTCTGTAGCAGCTATATTGAACTATTGGAAAACCAATCTAAAGTGGCAACGCCCCGGGTATCACTATATAGTGAAGTCTGACGGTAAGATTGAGCAATTGCTCGATGAAGCTATTCCGAGCAATGGTGTGGCAGGTCATAATTTTGATTCAATACACATCGGTTGGATTGGCGGTCTCGGCGGTGTCGATAACAGAACATTGGTTCAAAAATCGGCTTTAGCTTCAAAGATTAAGGAATTACACGCAAAATACCCACATGCAAAAATATTAGGACATCGAGATTTCCCGAATGTAAAAAAGTCGTGTCCGGCTTTTGATGTAGCTAAATTTTTAAAACAAATCTCGTTATGAACGAATTATTATTAGTTGCCGTAGGCTCAGTTTTCAGTTCTCTGATTACGTGGTTTTTTACCCGTCGGAAACAAAAAGCGGAGGTCAGTGCCACAGAGGTTGACAACGTGGAAAAGGCTGCAGCGATTTGGAGAGAGAGTGCTGAGTACCTGAAAAAGGAGTTAGAGCAAATTAGAACTGAGAATAGTTTATTGCGAGAGGAGATGAAAAAGCTCGAAAACCGCATGATTCAGTTAACCGGTGAAAATAAAAAACTACGACAAGCCATCGAACAGCAAAGATGAAAACACTAATTATCATACTTATTTCGATTCTGATGTGGTCTTGTGCCACGAAACCGCATGTAACACAATATCGTTCAGATAGCTTAGTTTACATCGAAACGGTCAAAATCGATACACTCCGAATGCCGGCAGAGACCTTGCAATTTAGAGTGCCATTTTATCAATTGGTTCGCGATACGATGTACACTCAACGAAAAGGACGTATCGAAACCAAACTGGTGTATACCAACGGAAATCTATCTGTACTGAGCACATGCGACAGCCTCGAACGTTTGGTGTTAAGCTATCAAAAAACATGGCTGAAAACCAATAAAGAAACTCGAACCGAAAAACCTCCCGACAAATCATTTGCGTGGTGGCTCGCTGTTGGAGCTGCTATAACTGTAGCTCTTTATTTTATAATTAAATGGTTATTAAACAAATTTTAAATAGGAAATGGAAAAACAAGAACTTATCGCAAAATCTAAAGAGGTTTTCGAATATCATAAAAATGCAAAAAAGGTTATTGCAACAGGCGACGGAAATTTCTTTTTACCTGAAGCCCTAAACTTAGCAAACGACCATGCTCGTCGAAATGGGGTTCAAGTATTCGAGATAGCAAGAGGCGATGCTTTTGTTGAGCTTTCGACTACGGGGGAACAAAATCCAAGACCCGAAGCCGATAAAAAAGGTATTGCAGAGCTGAATCTAAAAAACCTTGATTTGACTCAACCGGTCGACTACAATGTGCTGAAAGCATTAGCTGAAGACCTTGAGTTGGTGCTCGAAAACAAAAAAGCAGCAACTATTTTGGCAGCATTAATTGAGTATAAATCCAAATTAGAATCGTAATGAACGACGTAATTATTAACAAACTGAACGGAGGTCTCGGCAGACGAGAACCTGCAGCAGACATGGTCAGCGGTTTGATTGCAAATGGAATTGCTATTGTCGGAGGCGTTCAACTCGCCGAGGGTTACAGGCTCAAAGGCATAAAAGATGCCCTCGCCATCGGCATTACCGAAGCATACGACAC
Organism: Acetofilamentum sp.; assembly: GCA_020720525.1. Lineage (GTDB taxonomy): Bacteria > Bacteroidota > Bacteroidia > Bacteroidales > DTU049 > GWF2-43-63. Next base: position 6,081 of record DYON01000008.1, on the reverse strand, counting down.
AGCACACACTATTCTCGTGTACGAGCACATCAGCGAGTTTTTCCGAATCAACCCCAATGGCGACTTGCATATTATGCTCGTTGACCAATCAGTCGGATTCGACACCATGCTCGACCCAGCACAGGCATACGCCAAAAAACTGTTGGTCGAAGCCGCAGGCGAAATTAAGCAGCTCGCCGTGGCCTATAACCCCACAAGTTCTAATGTACTATTTTCAGAAACATTGCTTGCCATTGCAAAAGCACAGGTATTGGCCGACGAGGAATACACACAGCACAGGCCGGTTCATATTCTAATCGAAGGTCGTGGATTTGACGATAACGCTCTGACTAACCTAAGAGGCTTGAATGCCAAAAGCGTCAGCGTGATGGTTGGTCAATCGCTCGAAGTCGTTGCTCGAAATTCAGCGTGGGAACACTACGCCGCAGTTGGAACATTGCTTGGTGCGGTTTCGAAAGCCGCAGTCAACGAAAATGTGGCGTGGGTCGAAAAGTTCAATATGTACGGTGGCAGTTTGTCGGTACCAGGTATCAACAATAAAAAGTTGAGCGACATTACCGAGGGTGTCAAAGAGTCGATTAACGACAGTGGGGCCCTATTTTTCCGAACACACATTGGGCGAGCAGGAATCTATTTTAACGACTCGCACACCTGTACTTTACTGACAGACGACTTCGCGTACATCGAAAATAACCGTACAATAGACAAAGCTGTGCGTGCCATACGTGCTGCTTTATTGCCACGATTGAACTCGCCAGTATTGGTTGACCCTGAAACTGGAAAACTCAATGCAGGGGTTGTAAAAAGCTACGAAAACGACGGACGTCGTGCACTTGAACAAATGTTAAATAACACCGAGGTAAGCGGCATCGACATATTTGTCGACCCGAACCAAAACATTTTGTCGACATCTGAATTATTGGTCGAATTCGAAATAATCCCGACCGGTACCAATCGGAAAATTAAAGTAACCATCGGTTTCAGTAACCCATTTTAAGACATGGACACACCATTAGTAAACGGCGTACGCCACAGTTGGGCTTCGATAGAGGTTCAGGTACTCGGTAGAATCGTAACAGGCATCACTGCCGTGAGTTACGAAGACAAGCAAGAAAAAGCCAACGCATACGGGAAGGGCTTTATGCCCGTTCACCGTTCGAGAGGCGGAAAATACGAGGCATCGAGTAAAATCACATTGCACGAGTACGAAGTGCGAGCCATTCAGAGAGCCCTGCCTAGGGCAAACGCATACAAGATGTACCCATGTTTGATATTACCGTAAGCTATCTCGACGATAATGACGCCATGATTACGGACGTGATTCGCAACTGCGAGTTCACCAACAACAAGCGTGAAATTAAGCAAGGCGACACCGTAATCGAGGTCGAATTAGAACTCATTATCTCACACATTGATTGGAACTAAAATGGCCACAGATGCACAAATAAAAATTTGGAAAGCCAAGCATAAGCACATCTACGAGATAGAGGTGCTGGTTGGCGACGAAAACGAAAAGGCCATGGGCTATTTTAAAAAGCCCGACCTTAAGGTGATTTCTGCAGCAGCAAAATTTGCCGATTCCGACCCGATCCGAAGCGGTATGATTATGTTCAACGACTGTGTGCTCGAAGCCGACGAACGAATCAGCGAAGATGACGAGGCTAAATTGGCGGTGGTTGAACAACTCGGAAAATTGTTTAGGCGAAAAGTCGCGACAATAAAAAAGATTTAAGCTCTGGACTTATCGACCCCGAGTCTGGGGCTGATGCCTTGCGAAAATTGGCGGCACTCATTCGGTCTCACTTTCATATCGACCCATACAAATTGTCGGACAAACAGTTTGCCGAATTGGCACAAGAGGCCTTATGGTTGCAAGAAAATCAGATGGATTTAATGTACAGGGCTGTTGGTAAAGTTCTGATAGAAGCCTTTACAAAAAAGGGGACTTAGAAAACGAACGAAATAAAAATGAAGATACTTTCCATACCACAACAATTGCCAAAGCAAAAAGAAGAGGGATTAGGAAACCGTGATTAAAATCGGTAATCCAACTTACAAACAGAGTAATGGAAAATATGGTTATTAAATATTTCATAAAACAAATATACGAATTGTTTTTAAAAAAGATATATGTCTGGAGTAAAATGGTTGTTCGAGCTGACCGATAGGGTTACTGCACCGATAAAGAATATTAAGGATTCTTTATCGGGCATGAAAACCTCTTTGAATGCTCAGAAAAACGGATTTAATCAAGTAGGACATTCTATCGATTCGTTAAAAGACCGTTTGGCACGATACGAACAGGCTCGAAATTCGAGTATGCGTACCGACCATATACGAAAGTATAACGGACTGATTGAGGAAACCGCTCGACGATTAAAAGGGCTACAGGACTTACCTCCAAAATCGCACGCTCAAAATTGGACGTCGATTGCTGTTGGCATGAACCAAGCGTTTGAAATTGCATCGAAAATAAAAGAGTCATTGGCGTTCAGTGGCGAGGTGCTCAATCTGCAAAACAACATTCAGCGGTTCACACAATTGACAGGCGACGAACTGGATTCGGTAACACAAAAAACATACCGTTTGGCCGAGGTGTATGGCGAAGATGCCGACTCCATTGCCCGTGCGGCCAATGCCATGACCGACCAAATCGGGGGCTCGTTCGAAGATAACCTAAAGCTGATCGAAGAGGGATATAAGCGAGGTGCTAATCTAAACGCCGACATGCTTGACCAACTCAAAGAGTATGGTCCTGCTGCGAAATCGGCAGGTCTCGACGCATCGCAAGCTATGGCATTTATGGCACAAGCTGCCGAAAAGGGGATCTATTCCGACAAAGCTCTCGACGCCATTGCTGAGGCTGACAGGGCATTGCGAGAAATGGGACAGGCACAAGTTGACGCTTTGGCAGGCATAGGATTGAAAGCATCAGACTTAGCTGGCAAAACATCGTTCGAGGCTGCGCAAGCAATATCTAAAGCCATGAAATCTGCCGATACGCAAGCACGTCAGCTCGTATTGGCCGATATATTTAGAGGTGCTGGAGAAGATGCAGGTGCAGGATTTGTCGATGGCCTCGGAAGTATCGATTTGAACCTAGCCAATTTACCTGCAGTTGAACAGGCAGGCGAAGGGATGAAAAGCTTTTTTGCCGATATTAAATTTTGGGCATCAGACACCTTCGGGAACATGAGCCAGTATGTCGGAGGTCTCGCTGATATTGGAATGGCATTAATGGGATTACAACCTGTTATTGGGGTCATACAATCACTCAATGCCGCAAAAAGAGCATCCATCATGTTGTCAATTAAAGAGCAAGCTTTAGCTATAAAAGACTTGGCACTTAAAGGAGCACAAGCCACATGGATAGGTATTGTTACGGCGGCTCAGTGGCTGTGGGATATTGCCTTGAGCATGAACCCCATCGGGATTACAGTTGTAGCCATTGCTGCTTTAATAGGTATTATTGCATTATTGGTAGGCGACTTGGGTGGGTTCTCATCGTTTTTCACCGATATGTGGGGTACATTGACCGACTGGTTTATGAGCCTGATTTCGATTTGGTGGGACTTGAATCCGTTCAAATGGTTATTGGATTTGGTCGACTATATTTTCCCCGGCACAAAGCAGGCGATAATGGACTTCTTTACCGACATTTTCAATTGGATTTATAAGAACTTTATTGAGCCGATTATTGCAGCTTGGGACTGGATGGCGGAGGCTCTCGGTTTCGGCGACGATAAAAAGGAAGTCGATGCCACAGTAACGCATAAAGTCGAGACCGAAGAAACGCAATCGATCGGCAGTGCGAAACCCGACGACAAGGTCGAAAGTAAGTACAACAGCAATGTGTTGGGCGACACCAAAACAAAACCGACCAAATCGACAACAGAAACCACAAAGAGTGCAGGTAGCGATAAAAAAGAGATTAAAGTCAACATTCAAAACTTAGTCGGCAATTTGAATATCAACTCGCAGCACATTGCAGAAAGCACAGCGAAAATACGAGAAATGGTTAACGAGGCCCTGGTGGCTGCCGTACGTGATTTTGAAGTAGCCGTATCATGAACATAACGTATTCCATACCCGAATTAATGAGGCTTGCAGGTTTGCGAGGCTACACCCCTACTTTGGCCTCTGCAGTCAATACACTGCTCAATGCCAAAAACGACATCGAATATACGGATGCACTCAAACAAGCGAGTAACGAGATCAACGGATATTCGGTCAGTATAGAAGATTCCGAAGAGGTGCAGGCTTATGCCAAATCGGGTCATTTCGGATTGCCTATTTACATGCCTGTGCTCCTCGAAAAAATAGACGGAACGAACGGCGATTTGCTATTGGAGTCGGCTGTTTTGGAAATATCGAGAACAAAGAATATTGTTATTACCGACGTGCAAGGCAGAGACGAGTCTGTAAAAGAGTTTATAAACAATGGCGACTACTCGGTCAGCTTCAGTGGAATTATTGCATCAAATGGGGCAAGTTATCCTAAGTCTGCTGTTGTGGAGTTCGAAAAGTTTATGAAAGCCAAACAAGCCTTGCCGATTGTACACGAACTACTCAATGCACTCGGTATATACGAAGTGGTCATAACAGACTATGCCTTACCAAACAGCCCTTATTTGAACATACAGGAATACAAATTTAACGCTGTATCGGATAGTCCGGTAGAGCTCAAAATAAACGAATAATGTATTTGACCAGGTGTCATATCGAAATTGGTAAACTGACATTCGACTTTGTAAAATCGGTCGAAGTAGACAGCTCGTGGGATATGCTCACCGACACGGCCAAGATTGTATTGCCTGCCAATATCAAAGTGGATAAAAACAAGCTGAGCGAACAGTTAAGTGTCGGGCTTCCGGTTCTGATTCAATTGGGATACGGCAGTGTTTTAGAAACGATTTTTACAGGCTATGTGTCGGACGTAAAACCGAGCGTACCGATTGAGGTCATGTGCGAAGACGAAATGTGGAAGTTGAAACAATCCGACATCGTCGATTCGGGTCGCAAAACCAAGCTATTGCCTTTGCTTCAAAAACACATTGTCGGTATCGACATCAAAGCAATCGATGCAGAAATCGGGGCTTACCATATCGACCACATTTCGATGGCCAAGTACTTAGAAACCATTAAAAGCGATTTTGGACTGTTTTCTTTTATGAGAAACAAGACCTTGGTTGTAGGCTTGCAATACGACCCCGAATCGGCCATTAAACACCGTTTTAACATTGACGGTAAATTCAAAAACATTTCGTCCGACGATCTAGTGTTTAAACGAAAAGACCAAGTTAAAATAAAAGTAAAGGCCATCAGCAACAACAGCAACGGAACTAAAACCGAAGTCGAATTGGGCGATGCCGATGGCGAAAGTCGAACACTCAACTTTTACAATCTATCACAATCGGAACTGCAAAAAGCAGCAGAACGAGAAATCAACCGATTACGTTACGACGGATGGCGAGGCAGCATAACGGCATTCGGAGAGCCTTTTGTAAAGCACGGAGATATTGTCATCATCAAACAGACCGAAGATGGTGAAAAAGAGGGTAGCTATTGGATTGATTCGGTAAAGTATCAGTTCGGCACAAGTGGATATCAGCAAACTATTAAACTCGGAGCAAGAAACGTATGACACCAAAAGAAGCATTACAACGATTAACCCATGGGGGAACAGTGCAGACGTTTGTGGCAAAAGTGAAAGCCATAGACGAAGTCAAAATGACCTGCGATGTAAGTGTCGAAGGCACGGCCGATTTATTCGATGTGCGCTTGCGTTCTGTCATTGACTCAGCAGAAAAAGGTATTTTGATATACCCGAAAATTGGGACGTACGTGTTAGTTGGGATAATCGATGGTCGCAAAACCAGTGCCTTTGTAACCGCAACCAGCGAAGTGGCTAAAATACGATTGATGAGCGACGTGATAGAGCTTTCCGGTAATAGTCTCGGAGGCATTGTTAAAGCGGACGAACTCAAAACCCAACTCGATAAAATGAAGGCTCGAATTGACGGAATTATCGATGCCATAACGAATGGAGTACCGGTAACCGATTATAGCGGTGCAGGGCTT
>DYON01000222.1 GCA_020720525.1 Acetofilamentum sp. | reverse complement strand
TGGTATAGTTTTTTAAAAAAGAAATCACAAAACTAAAACCACAAACTAAACGATTAACTATTGTCATCCTGCGTAGATCCTGAAACGAGTTCAGGATGACGACGCAGGATGACTGTATAGTCTTTCCTTGCAGTCATTCCGAATTTATTTATCAAGCCAAAGGCATGGTTTCTGAATCTAAAAAAACAATTCTCCAACTTTGGCAACTCCAAAAGCTACCAGCCAAGCAACCATGGTGGTGTAAGCAACAGTAAACAAAGCCCATTTCCAACCGCCAGTTTCTTTGCGTATAGCAGCTACCACAGCTATACATGGAAAATAGAGCAAAACAAACATCAGAAATGCAAAACCCGTAACTGGGGTCATCAGTTTAGTGGGTGGTTTAGCATCATCGCGAAACTCAGCAGCATTGAGATTCTCCGACAAAGAAGAACTTCCTTCACGCCGAACATTGCTAATCTGTCCCGAATAATTTTGATTTTCGCCAGCAAATAAAACAGCCATTGTTGACACAACAACTTCTTTTGCCGTAATTCCGGCAACCAAACTCACTGTAAGTCGCCAATCGAATCCAAGTGGAGCCATAGCTGGCTGAATTGCATTGCCAATTTGTCCAATGTATGAATTCAATTGTTTTTGAGCGGCATATTCGCTTTCGATGCTTTTTTGGCGCATTAATAAATCGGTTTTGCTTTGTGGCATTTTGTGTTGCAAGTTGATTGCCGCCACCTCTTTTTGAAAACCTTCGATTCGTTTGTTCAAATCTGGAGTGGGTGTAAAGCATCGAGGGAAATTGCCCAAAGCCCAAATAATCACAGAAGCAACCAAAATAATACCCCCCATTTTCTTCAAATACTGCGAAGCCCGAAACCACATGTGCTTAAACAAAACTTTTCGGGTTGGCATTCTGTACGGGGGCAATTCCATTACAAAAGGCGCTTCCGATTTACGAAACATTGTTTTTTTAAACAAAATGGAAAATACAACAGCGAAAAATATTCCGATGATATATACTAAAAACAGCATCAAAACAGCATAAGTAGGAAATACTGTTCCAATAATCAAAATATAAACTGGCAATCGAGCACTACACGACATAAAAGGGTTTATCAAAATAGTTAGAAGTCGGTCCGATGGATTTTCGAGTGTTCGGGTAGCCATAATTGCAGGTACATTACAACCAAAACCCATAACCATAGGAATAAACGATTTGCCGTGCAAGCCAATCCGATGCATAATTTTGTCCATCAAAAACGCTATGCGAGCCATGTAGCCTGTATCTTCCATCAAAGCTATAAAGAAAAACAAGATGAGAATATTGGGCAAAAACACCAATACTCCACCAACTCCACTAATGATACCATCAACAAGCAAATCTTTAAACAATCCATTAGGTACAAATTGCGACACCAAATCGCCAATAAAAACAACCCCGTGCTCCATCCAACTCATTGGAAATGAGCCAAGCGAGAAAGTTGAAAAAAACATCAGCCATAAGAAAAACAGAAAAATCGGGAATCCCCAAAAACGATGAGTGAGAATTTTATCGAGCCGCTGAGTTAGCGATTTGAAATTGGTTGGACGAGTTCCGTGAACATAAGTTTCTTTAAGAGCACCAGCAATGAAACCATAACGTGCATCTACAATCAAATTTTCGGTATCGTCGGAATAAATCGACTCAATTCGAGCCATTTCGAGTTCGGCCTTTTGCAAAACCACCGAAAACTCCCTATGCGATGCAGCCTGAATTGCCTGCTTGTCTTTCTCGAGCAACTTAATTGCATAAAAACGCGACGAAACATTTTCCTTTACAAAATTGTTTTCCTCTATAATCAATCGTAAACTTTCGACGGCATCTTCCATTTCCATTGGGAAACGAATACACGACTTGCGCATGGGTTGCGGTTGGTTTTCGAATCGATCAATTACCATATCGAGCAATTCATCAACACCTTTATTGCGGTGCCCAACTGTTGGCTGAAAAGGAATACCCAACATATTGCCCAAATGAAGGTAATTGAACTTATCGCCTTTCGCGGTAAGCTCATCATACATATTCAATGCAACAACAGTTGGAATATCCAACTCCATGAGTTGAGTTGTTAAAAACAGATTGCGCTCAAGATTGGAAGCATCTACCACATTAACAATGATATCGGGTGGCGAAGATATAAGTTGGCGACGAACAAAAAGCTCCTCGGGCGAATAGGCCGACAAAGAATAGGTTCCAGGCAAATCAATTAAATTGATTTTATATCCTTTGTAATGAAAAGAACCCGCTTTTGCCTCAACTGTAACGCCACTGTAGTTTCCCACATGCTCGGTTGAACCCGATGCAAAATTAAAAAGCGTTGTTTTACCACAATTCGGATTTCCAACCAAAGCAATATCTATTTCGCGGCTACGCTGATTTATTTTGCTCTCGATGTATTCTTCTGTCAACAAAGGATGCTTTTCGGTTTCGAGTATTTGGGCTTTATACTCAGCTGCAATTTCATCGAGTGTTACAACTTCTATAAATCGGGCTTCGCTTCGTCTTAGACTTATTTCGTAATCCATCAAACGGTACTCGATTGGATCTTGAAGAGGAGCTTTGCGAATAACTTCTACTTGCCGACCCGAATTGAAACCCATCTCAATCACGCGTTTGCGAAATGCACCACGTCCGCGTATTTTTACTACGTAGCCAGTTTGTCCGGGTTGCAATTCGTTAAGGGTCATTATTTAGACTCAATCAAAATAGAGCCGCAAAGGTATAAAAATATCCAATGTATATTGAAAATTATTGAGAGCAACTACGAGCCGAAAGAATAGAAGTTTATAAAACCTCAAATACTTTCACAAGAACCTCATTATTCCCAACAATTCTAACAGCATACAAACCAGTCGGATAGCTACTAACATCAATTTGCTGATTCATTACCGGACTGTCTATCGATTCTAAACATTGCCCATCAATTGAAAATACCTCGACACTTTCAACCATGGTCAATATCTGCTGATCAATATTAATCGACAAAAAATCGGAAGCTGGGTTTGGGAAAACGCTGATAAGATTGTGATTCCATGCTTCGTCGAGGCCAACTTGGCTCGATGTGTAAGTAATCGTAAATCCACCAGCACGAAAAATTGGATCGCTCTGAAAAACAACCAATGCCGAAGGACCCCATACAAGTATCTCTAGAGGAACAGCAAATCCTGATACATAGTCAATCATTGGGTCGCTTGTACTTGTGCCATTATAGACATAAATAAAATCAATATCTTTTTCAATTTCTAATTCTTGAAAACGAATATAAATGAGTCCTGCGCCAGGTGGTTGTATCAACCATTTGCAATTGGAGTTATTGCCATAGCGCTCAACACCACTTCCATCGTGTATTGTATCGGATGCAGCAGTCAATACAGTCTGACTTTGACAATAAACCACATCGGTTTCGGCAGGTTCAACTCCAAAAATGCCAGCCTGATCTGTTGTGAAATCTGCACCACCAGGGCTCAAATTCGATAAATAAAAGTAACCGTTATAACTTCCACTCCAGCCCCAATTGAAATGAAAATGATTGCTACTTTCCATTCCGTCGAGCACAAATGCATGACCTCCGCTTCCATAGCCTCGATACAAAAGTGGCCTTTTACTCAACAATTCATTTTCGACCAAAGCATACCAATCGATGTCGTTGATACCAGTTTTTTCGAGATGGATACTATAATCTGAATATTTAAAATAATCAACAAATGCATCGCGCGAATAAGTTGTAAGCGCACCAGAGCCATCCCAAGCGAAATCCATATCAACCGAAACGCCACAATGAAAAAGAAATTCTGCAATATACGGATTGTCGGAATTAATTGAATTGGGCATGCTATCCCATTCGTAGGTGGTTGCTCCAAAATCGGCCGATAAATTAGGATACGTATAAGTCCCATACACATGCGAACCTTGTCCAACAGAAGGATAGTTGTGATATTTCATCACCTGTCCCATGGCTGTTGCAACACAACCTGCATAACAGCGACCACAGGGACCACTTGAAGCTAAGGGGCTCATTCCATTATAATAACAACCCTGATCCCATGTGGTTGTGAGTAACGGAGAAATGTTCGATTTGCCGTTGGCAGTCAATTTCCCAGTTTGCTCAAGGCTTTTCCATTCATTTACCACTTCAACAGAAGCCAACCTAGTCGATTGTTCGGCCTCGGCAAGCTGCAATTCAGCCCAATCGAAATAACCTTTAACAGCATCGGGTATATGCTCAGCAAATCCACTTTCGTTGCTCCATGCAATTATTGGG
>DYON01000221.1 GCA_020720525.1 Acetofilamentum sp. | reverse complement strand
CAAGCGAATCGATCAAGATCATGTTATTGTAAGTCCGTACAGCAAGGGAATACACGAGTTCGCCAAAACCAAAAAGCTCGCAATTACTACCTTTTCGGAGCGCAACAACCCTCATGAGCTTGATGATAAGAAGGCTAAAGACCTCAACAACAAGCTCAATCAGCTCATTCACAATAAAACAAGAGGTGTTTCGACCAAATATTTGTGGCATTATTCGAACTGGCTGCTGATTTCACAAACACAACCTGATTTACCATTATTAAGCAGTGAAATAGCAAAAAACACCTCTGCGTGGACGGGCTACACAGGCTTGGAGCTCAAATACAAGCAGTTTTTTGCACATTTTTCCAATGAACCCTATTTGCGAACGTCCAACCGACAATGGAAAAATCGGATTCATAATTCGTGGTTAAACCAGTTTTCTTAATTGATGAATGCCAATAGAATTATTCGGTCGCAATTTTAATTCTCGTCAGCATTACTCCATCTACCAGTCGTTGCGGGGCAACGTCTCTACACGGTATTCTATTTCATAAGACGCAATAAATTGCGTCTCTACAATGACCATATCGATGCTCCAGTCGGGAATTGCATCTGAATACTGGCTGTTGTCCACTGAAAACTGATTATTGAATACTATCAATACTCCTTACATTTTACTCCTTAATAGCATTCCACATGAAAATCATCTCATCTCCTTATACACCTCAGCCAAATTATTTTCGACCACATGCAGTGCCACAATTAGAGCTCCCTCTGGAGTGTACTCAAATTTTTTCTCCAAATTTTTCAGCATAAACTTAATGTCGTTTTTCAGCTTGGTGTCGTACGAATTGAAATTGTCGGTATTGTATTCGGTGATGGCTCTGCGGAAATTGCCATTGCCAATATATGGCTCGAGACTATGCTGTTTCAGGCTATCGTAGTATTTTCGGAAAAGCAGACCGTACTGTTCGGTATCGGTGAGCTTCATCTTCTTGATTTTAATGTCTTGCGACAAGGTTTGGGCAATGTATTCCTTGTGAATGGCTGTTCGACGTGCTGCAACTTCTGTTTCAGAAAGGGTGCTGTCGAACAAATAGCGTTCGATACCAGCAAGCCACTCGGGAGTAACAGTAATCTCATCGCCAGTTTCTTGCGACACAACTGTTTCGCCTTGTTCGAAATTGAGTGCGTTGAGATAATTGCAAATATCGGAAGTGATTTGGCTGCTATTGATATTGAAAATAGCATCTTTCACTTCCTGCAGAATATTGATTTCATAAATCCTGAATAAAGAATCGATGAAGCCATTAGGAATCTGCGCACTGATTTTATCGGGCAGGTTTCTGAAATACTCAGCTACCATAGTCATAGTAATCAGCTGGCCCTTTTCGCGGATTTTGGTCACAAACTCGTTGAAAAGGCTTAGTGCCTGACGACCCGAAATACCACTTCGACCTTCGGTTTCGCTGAGCTCGAGCAATTCCTTACGGATGTTTTTGGTAAAACGCTTCACATCTTCTTCGCGAAGCCAATCGGGAACATTGCCACGATAGAGTTCCATACGCAGCAACAAATGATTATCGTCGATAAGCGAGCGATAATAATCGGGATCGCTGAGCCAGTCTTTGATAAGCTCGGTTTGAACATTCAGTCGCGAACTCACAATGATACGAGCGAAATTGCGCAATACACGCGGCAAAAACAGCTGCTCGATATCTGCACCGAACTTATTGTGATAAATACGCGCTTCCGTTTCGTAGTCGAGAACATACGGAATATTCACCGAAATAATTCTGTCCTGAAACGAACGAATGGTTTCGAAATGCTTTTTATCTTCTGGATTGAGCAAACCCATAAACAAACTCGATACTTTTTCTTCGATATGCTCTACCTTGTGAACTCCGTCGCTGATAACGCCATGTAGGCTCAAAAGGCGTTTTACGTTGTTTTCTTTGATATCCATAAGAGCATACACACCATTGTTGGTGTAGGCCAAATCGGAATAAACAAATCGGAGTTCGTCGCTTTTGAAAAAATTGTTCAGAAAACGCTGCAGGCTGTCGTTGGTAATATAGCCTCGCATACCTTCGTCGCCAGGATTCCACACGCTAATTCCTTTTCCAAATTGTCGATTGAACTCAAGCCTACGGACATAAATCATATTGAAAACATCCGCTGGATTTTCCAATTCGTCAATCAGCTGATTGTAGAGCGAACTGCATATTGAACATGGAGTGTCTTTCAAAACCCATTCGTATTCCTTGCTTTTAGTCAATTTCTTCAAAAAATCGGCATCAGGAATAAGCTCCTGCAAAAAACTGAGCCGCAATTCCTTAGGAATCATTAGAATTGGATGATCGTTATTGGGACACGAAAACATCACCTGTTGAGTTGTTCCGCCCTCATTCACTGTAAGAATATCGTCTTCGGTTTTAAGCTGTTCGCGAAGGTCGGGTTTTATTCGCGCCAAGTCGATTTTCCAATACACTTTGTACAATGTTCCTTCGGGCAATCGCGTATATTCTTCAAGTTTCACCAACAAATTGTTCAGAAAAGTCGATTTTCCACTTCCAGGAGGGCCTTCAAAGAAGTAAATATGGTTATTTTGTATTCCACGCCGAAAATCACGAACTAAATTCATAAATCGGTTTGCGAACAAGCGATCGGAGAAAAATGGTTCATCTACACCATCCACAAGTAGTTTGCTGGTATCGAATTGCACAAAACCGACCGAATCGTTAGTAACCGGATAATCGTCTTCGCCATCTGGAATATAGTGGTGAACCATATCGTGGAAAAGCTGAAAAATATTGCGAAACACAACATCGGGTTCGCCCGCTGCTGCAAACAGAAAATCGTTGTACGACATGGGAATGCGTCGGTCTTTTTCGCGAAGTTCCTGCGACAATTTCAAAATAGCTTCGAGCCGTTTGCCGTGTTCTTCGATATCGATTCCCAATATTTCGGGAGTTTTAGATTTTTTTCCAGACATCTTGCTTTCTATAATTTGGTTTTGGTCACATTTTTATCTTTGCAAGTAAACAAAACGCGCTGAAAACTGTACATATCATCTTCGGTTTCTGCATTTTTATTTACAACAATGTCGGTGGTTTCCAGATTCACTTCCCCACCCCACAAAAAGCTTAAAGCCACCAACATATCGGGGATGAAATCGCGAATCAGCTGCTTTCCTTCAAACTTATGAACGATGTATAGCGATTCGTCGGTACTCTTTTCGACATCTGGCACAATCAACGGCGGATGATACAAGCTGTCGAGCAACATTTGCTTGTAATCGGCAGCTTTGCGACTTTTGATATAGTATTCGATGGTGCCTTTTTCCTGATTGGGACGTTTACCAACCACAAAAAGATCGTGTAAATCGACAAACTCCTGATTTACAAAGGTATTAATGAGCATAAAGTCCGAGAAATTCTTCCTCAATTCGAAAATGCTTTCAATTCCTCTGCCTGTTTTTGCATTGAAGTTGGTTTTGTCGTTGACCAAAATCAATCGCTGATATTCCATCGACATTTTGCCTTTTTCGGCCAAATCTTCGACATATTGAATCAATCGCAAACCTATGGCATAAGGATTGAGTCCAACGCGACTAAGCGATGTAACACTGGCATTCAATCCAGCGTAGCCAACTTCGTGCCCCTTGATTCGCTCATCGGACCTAAAAAGCTTATCGTGCCAATAGCTTGCCCAGCCTTCGTTGATAATTTTTGTCCTAATCTGAGGAGCAAAATACTGCGCTGTATTTCGCACAACAGTAAGAACAGCTTTCATCCATCCATTTGCATCTTTCTTGAGAAATGGACTGTGGTCGCGAATAAATTCGAGCAAATCGGCAGGCGGGTCAACATTGCGAAAACTTTTAAATGCGCTTTCAAATTCGGGATGCTTACCTTTTATTTCGCCAAAAAAAGCAGTAATTCCTACTTCGCCTTGCGTTATAAAAAGGTTGTTGTAGCGTTCTTGCTCTTTGTAAATGGCAAGTTCGCCCGCATTGAGTGTATTGGGCAAAAAATGGTTGAAATAGAACGACACCATAGGCTCGGGTTCCATTCCTTCGGGATAATCGAGCCGTGCAAGCGCCTGAAAATAGCCTGTAATATTGTCGATGCTGCGTGCAAATTCAATCACATAATCGGTCCAACGACCATATTTGCTGCGATACGAGGCCAAGAGGCGCTTGTCGCTCAAAGCAACGCCAACAAAATCGTCGTTCCAAGTATGCTCGAACATGCGATTGTTCTGAAAAAAGTCGATATGGCCAAGCACATGATAAAAAATCATGATGTTCATCCAATCGGGATTGTTGTCGTTGTAAAA
>DYON01000007.1 GCA_020720525.1 Acetofilamentum sp. | reverse complement strand
AACTATTTTCAAAGGTGTTCATGAGCTCAGCGCAGTAGCGCTTCGGTTACGCAGAATAAAGCACAATTCCAGTGAGAATCTGTCAATTTGCACAGATGGAATCAGCCCTAATCGGCAATTGAAGCTGATTCAGATTATTGCAAAATTTACTGGGTTTGCGAAGCAAAGCATGGAAATTGTCTGCGTGAATTGTTGGCTCCGCTGGAGCAATTCAAAATCGGCGCAATCAGCGGATGAGATTGTTTTCGAGGAAGCTCTATAGAAAACCAAGCCCTTTATAAATACTTAATGTCCAAATCAATCGCTACCATTTATATTGAAAGCGAATAGCATTTTTTTATCGGACATTAGTAAAAAAAAAGAGTAATTTTAGATGCAATTTTAACAGACCTTCATTATGAACCTTCTCGATCAGAAAGATTTTGAACGACTGGTTTTCGAAAACCGTGAGCGCCTCAAAGAGCTGGCGGCCATCAATAAAACCACAAGTATCATTAAGGAAAACAAACCCGTTGGCGATACATTGCAGCATATTTGCATGATTTTGCCAAATGCTATGCAATTTCCCGAAAGTACTTCGGCTCGCATCGAATTCGGTGCTTTTTCAACCGAAACACCCAGCTTCGACAAAAATGCGCCCGATCAGCTTCAGCGGAGTTTTTCTTCGATCGACAACATCAAAGGTCAAATTATTGTTCAGTACAACAGCAAATTTCCCGATGCCGACGACGGTCCTTTTTTGAACGAAGAGCAAAACCTGCTCAACAATATTGCAAGTCTTATTACCGGCTACATCAACAGTTCCAAAGCCAAACAGGTTTTTGCCAATCATTTGCGCAGCGAACAAGCTGTTGAAATTGTTAATACATCGATTTCGGACGATAAGGGAATGCAGCTTTTTCAGAAATATCTTTATAGGCAGAACTACGACCGCGATGTGTTTCACGACCTGATGCCCTTTAAGGTAAAAGAGATTTTGCTCATTGCGACCCTCTACGATGCGTATTCTATCGAGAAGGAAGGCCGTTTTGCAGAACATGTTTTAGGCGAATACCAACAACTCAATCTGTCGAGTTTTCCGCGCATCACTGGAGTGAGTACCGAGGATGAGATTTTTGCGCAGTTGCAAAGCAAGCATTTCGACTTGATTATTTATATGATTGGCGCCGATATGAAAACGCCTTTTCAGCTCTGCAAAAAAATCAAGGACGAATATCCATACATTCCTGTCTATTTTTTGGTGAACAATAAATCGTTTCAAACCGAAATGCTGCATGTTGGACAAAGCAATTGCATGTTCGACAAAATTTTCTACTGGAACGGTGAACCTTCGGTGTTTTTTGCCATGGTGAAGCACCTCGAAGACAAGGTGAACCTCGACAACGACACCAATTTGGCGCTGGTGCGAATTATTCTTTTGGTCGAAGACGACCCTCGCTACTACAGCCGCTATTTGCCGTTGCTCTATTCAATTGTGATGGAACAAACCAAGCGCATTATCGACGATGTAACCACCGACGAGCTCTACAAAATTCTGAAGTTGCGCGGTCGGCCCAAAATTTTGCTTGCCAGCAGCTACGAAGAAGCCGAAAATATCATTAATAAATACGAAGAATTTTTGCTTTGCCTTATCACCGATGTAAAATTTGAACGCAAAGGCGAAATTTGTCCAACGGCTGGTTTCGATTTGGTGAAAAGTCTTCGTTGCCAAATGAAAGATTTGCCCATCATCATTCAATCGTCCGATATCGAAAGTTCGGAGCAGGCATTTAAACTGAAAAGCACCTTTATCGATAAAAACAGCGAAACACTAACAGCCGAAATACGAAGTTTTATTAGCTATTATTTAGGTTTTGGCAATTTCACCTATCGCACACCCGACGGGAGAGAAATTGCAGTTGCTCGCACCCTGAAAGAGTTTGAATCGCATTTAAAAAATATTCCCGACGAATCGTTGCTCTACCATGCAAAGCACAATCATTTTTCGCTTTGGTTGATGGCGCGTGGCGAAATTCAGGTTGCGAAAATTTTGGGTCCCAAAAGTGTAAAGGACTTTAAAACTCCCGACGAAATACGAAAATTCCTCATTCAAATCATTCAGCAGCATCGCAACGAGCGCAACAAAGGCCGAATGGTCAATTTCGAGGATATCGACTATTTCGAAGAAGGAAACATTGTGAGCCTTTCGAGTGGTTCAATTGGCGGAAAGGGACGAGGCATTTCGTTTATCAACAGTCTGATTTACAGCTTCGATTTTAGCAAATCGTTTGGGAATATCAACCTAAAAACGCCTCGAACAGCTGTGATTGGAGTCGAAGAATTCGAGGGCTTTATGCAGCGCAATCAGCTGTGGGAATTTGCCTTGGCCGAACCTTTCGATGCTATTGCTACCAGCTTTCTCGAAGCAAAACTGAGCGAAGGTCTCATGAAAAAGCTGAAAAAGCTTCTGAAAATGATCAACAAACCTATTGCTGTTCGCTCGTCGGGATTGTTCGAAGACTCAATGCGGCAGCCGTTTGCAGGAATTTTTGAAACTTATTTGTTGCCCAACAGTCATCCCAATTACGATGTGCGCTTGCAGCAACTGTGCGATGCCATCAAAATGGTGTATGCTTCTGTGTTTTCGGATGTCGCAAAAGGCTACATCGAAGCGGTGAACTACAAAATTGAAGAAGAAAAGATGGCCATAGTTCTTCAGGAGGTTGTTGGAACACAATATGGCAACTACTACTATCCGCACATCAGCGGTACTGCGCAATCGTACAACTACTATCCAGTTTCGGATATGAAACCCGAAGAAGGAGTGGCAGTTGCGGCAGTGGGGCTGGGGAAATATGTGGTTGAAGGCGAAAGAGCTTATCGGTTCTCGCCTGCAATGCCCAATGTCGAAATCAACAGCATGAAAGATTTGGTGAAAAATTCGCAAGTCGATTTCTTTGCCGTAGATTTGGCAAAACACGACATCAATCTGTTGGAAGGCGATACCGCTGGTTTGGCTCGGCTCGATATCGACGATGCCGAAATGCATGGAACTTTGAAACATTGTGCTTCGGTGTTCGACCCCGACAACAACAGCATCAGCCCTGGTATCGATAAAGTTGGTCCGCGCATTGTCAATTTTGCCAATATCCTCAAATTCGATTATGTTCCTCTGGCAAAAACCATCAGCATTTTGCTCAATATTGTTCGCGAGTCGATGGGTAGCCCAGTTGAAATTGAATATGCTGTCGATTTGAACCAGTCCGATGTATACAAAGCGTCGTTTTATTTGTTGCAAATAAAACCATTGATTGGCGACAATATGGATTACGATATCAATACCGACGAATTGATAATGGACGATTTGCTTCTTTACGCCGAACGAAGCATGGGCAATGGGCGCATCGAAGGGGTTTGCGATGTCATTTTTGTGAAATACGACAGTTTCGACAAAACAAAAACCATCGAAATTGCTGCCGAAATAGAAAAACTCAATGCAAAACTTGGTTCCGAAAAGCGGAAATACTTGCTTGTGGGCCCAGGTCGTTGGGGTACACGCGACCGATTTATTGGCATTCCGGTTGTGTGGCATCAAATTTCGAATGCAAAAGCCATTGTAGAAACGGGTCACGACGATTTTCCGCTCGAGGCAAGCATGGGAAGTCATTTCTTCCACAATGTAACTTCGCTCAACATAGGCTACTTCTCAATCGATCCAATTTCGAACAATGGTTTTATCAACTGGGACAAAATTAGCGGTCAAAAAGTGGTCGAAGATCTTGTTTATACGCGCCATGTTCGTTTCAAAAATCCTTTGAATATTCGCATGGATGGCAAAAAACGCATTGCAGTAATTTCTGAACTTTAATTTTCGAATGCATGGGCAACTTCAGCAGTAAATTCGATCTCGAACATTATTTTTTTCAAGACACTTCGTTCGACAACCTGATGAAGCGTCGTATTCAGCATGTGTTGCTTATTTGCAGTACCTACGATGCTTTTATTATGGAAGAAGATGGACGAATAAACGAAACCATTTTTCAGGAATACGTTTCGCTCAATTTGCGCTATCCACCAGCATTTGTACAGGTTCACAGCGCTTCGCAGGCTTATGCCACGCTCGAGAACGAGCAAATAGACCTCATAATCAATATGCTCAGCATTTCAGATGCCGATCCATTCGAGGTGACGCATGTTATCAAGAAGAAACATCGGCATATTCCCATTGTTGTGCTCACGCCATTTTCGCGCGAAGTATCGCAGCGGCTTTCTATCCAAGATTTGAGCGATGTCGATTATGTTTTTAGCTGGTTGGGCAACCCGAGTATTTTGCTTGCCATCATCAAACTGATCGAAGACAAGATGAACACGCACTACGATGTGCGGCAAGTGGGCGTGCAATGCATTTTGCTGGTCGAAGATTCGGTGCGCTACTATTCGTCGTATCTGCCAAGTATGTATCGAATTATTTTCGAGCAATCGCAGGCTTTTATGACCGAAGGTTTAAACGAACATCAAATGATGCTTAGGCTTCGCGGACGACCTAAAATTTTGCTTGCTACCAATTTCGAAGAAGCAATTAGTTTGTACGAAATGTACAAAACCAATATGCTTGGAATGATTTCGGACGTGTCTTTCAACCGTGGCAATACCAAAGATAAATTTGCCGGCATTAAATTGAGCCAAATTGTAAAAACCAACGATCCCTATTTTCCCATTCTTTTGCAATCGTCGGACCGATCGAACGAGCGTTTTGCCAAAGAAATGAAGGTGAAATTTGCACACAAGTATTCCAAAACGCTGCTTCACGAACTTACCGATTTTATTAGAGAATATTTGGCCTTTGGCGATTTTAAATTTCTCGACCCCGAAGATATGCACGAAATTGGCCGTGCAAAAGACCTTCAAGGGCTTCAAGAGCTTATTTTTCAGATTCCCGACAAAGAGCTCAAATACCATATCGACCGCAACCACTTTTCGAAATGGCTGCGTGCACGGGCTTTGTTTTCGTTGGCTCATTTGTTTAGGCAGGTCGATTCGCGCGATTTTAAAAATCTCGATTGTGTTCGTCAGTTTTTATTCGATGCAATTGTCCGTTACCGCAGCGACCGCGGAAGAGGTGTTATTGCCAAATTCGATCGCGAAAAATACAACGAATACATTATTTTTAGCCGTGTTGGCGAGGGTAGTCTTGGCGGAAAAGCGCGCGGACTTGCATTTGTCGATAACATTATCAAGCGTCATAATCTGATTTTTAAGTACCAAGGCATCGAGCTCACCATCCCCAAAACGGTGGTACTAACAACCGATGTTTTTTCCGAATTTATGCAAAGCAACGAACTCTACGATTTTGCTCTTTCGTGCAGCAGCGATAGCGAAATTTTAGAACGATTTATACAAGCCAAATTGCCGGAAGAAACTTACATCGACCTCAATAGAATATTGCATATAATCACCAAACCAATTGCGGTGCGGTCGAGTAGCTTGCTCGAAGATAGTCATTATCAGCCTTTTGCGGGAATTTACAGCACTTATATGATTCCCAATACTGGCAACGATATTGTGCGGCAGCAAATGCTGGTGCAATGTATCAAGTCGGTGTATGCATCGGTCTATTTCCAAGCCAGCAAGGCCTATATGGCTGCAACCTCGAATGTAATCGACGAGGAAAAAATGGCCATTGTTCTTCAAGAAGTGTGCGGTAGTCAAGAAGGAAATTACTTTTTCCCATTTTTAAGTGGAGTGGCTCGTTCGGTCAATTTTTACCCAATTGCCCCCGAAAAAGCCGAAGATGGTGTTGTGAATCTCGCATTTGGCCTCGGAAAAACAATTGTTGACGGTGGAGTTTCGCTGCGCTTTTCGCCCAAGTATCCCAATAAAATAATTCAACTCAGCACAACCGAAATGGTGATGCGCGATACGCAAAAAGAGTTTTTGGCCATCGACCTCACGAAAGAAACTTTTGTTCCTTTGGTTGACGATAGTGCGCAGTTGGCGCGAATTCGCACACGCGATGCGGTCGATTTTAAATCGTTTCGCCATGCAGCCTCAACCTATGTTTATCAGGACGATCGCATAGTTGACGGAATCCACGACAATGGTCTGAAAGTGATTACTTTCAATAAAGTGCTGCAACACAATATGTTCCCGCTGGCGAAAATGATTGATGAGATTCTGAAAATTGGCGCACGCGAAATGGGGAAATCGGTAGAAATTGAATTTGCTGTAAACATGAATCCAGAAACTGGACAAAAGACATTCAATTTGCTTCAAATTCGACCTATTGTCGATAACAAAGAAAATCTCGATGTAAAAGAAGAAAATGTTCAGAAACACAATTGCTTGATTATTTCAAAAGCAGCATTGGGCAATGGCGTTTACGAGCAAATTCGCGATTTGGTGTATGTGAATCCCGAAACATTCGATGCAGCTAAATCGGAAGAAATTGCACTCACCATCGATGCCATCAACAAGCAAATGATTGCCAACAAACGCAATTATATTCTCATTGGTCCTGGGCGTTGGGGCTCGAGCGACCCTTGGCTTGGGATTCCGGTGAAGTGGTCGCAAATTAGTGCTGCCAAAGTGATTGTGGAGGCAGGAATGCAACGCTATCAAATAGAGCCAAGCCAAGGAACCCATTTCTTTCAGAACCTAACTTCGTTTCGGGTGTCCTATTTTACCGTTAATCATTTCATCAACCAAGGCTACTACGATTATTGGTTTCTAAACGAGCAGAAAGCACTTTTCGACGATGGTCTGGTGCGCCATATTCAGTTTCCAACCGTGATGGAAATTCTGGTCGATGGAAAGAAAAACTTTGGCGTCATTTCCATACCTGGCATGAAATCGGGTGGAATGGAGTAGGCTCCCGACAGTTCAGGCACGCTTTGCGCGATGAACTGAGCAGCCAAACAATGTTGCAGGACAACCCAGCTCCGCAACAGGCGGAATGGATGTGTCGGGGTAAAAATGTCGAAATTCAAAAAGTCCTCAAATAAACCCTAATATCAGCTTTGCGGCACAACCAACAAAAAAGCCCCCGAAAAATCGGAGGCTTTTGAAAAAAAACTACAAAAAGACTAAACGAGTCCTTGAGCAAGCATAGCTTCAGCAATTTTCACAAACCCACCAATATTAGCACCAGTAACGTAGTTGATATAACCATCGTTTTGTTTGCCATATTTTTCGCAAGTTTTGTGAATGCTAATCATGATGTTGTGCAGTCTTTGGTCAACTTCTTCGCGAGTCCAGCTCAAACGTAGGCTGTTCTGCGACATTTCGAGTCCAGAAGTTGCAACACCACCAGCATTGGCAGCTTTACCAGGGCCGAAGAGAACTTTTTTCTCGATGAAATACTCAACTGCTTCGGGAGTAGAAGGCATATTGGCCCCTTCGCTCACACAGAAACAACCATTGGCGATAAGAGCTTTTGCATCGTCGCCATTGAGTTCGTTTTGAGTAGCTGAAGGAAGAGCGATGTCGCACTTGATACCCCATGGGGTTTTGCCTTCAATATACTCACAACCATACTTTTGAGCATACTCGCTTATACGTCCACGTTTTACATTTTTCAGATGCATAACGAAAGCAAGTTTTTCGGCATCGATACCGGCTGGGTCATAAATGAAACCAGCTGAATCGGATAGAGTAACCACTTTACCACCAAGCTGAGTAGCTTTTTGGGTTGCATACTGAGCAACGTTTCCAGAACCAGAAACCACAACAGTTTTGCCTTTAAAGCTATCGCCACGGGTTTTAAGCATTTCTTCGGCGAAGTAAACCTGTCCATAACCAGTTGCTTCGGGACGAATAAGAGAACCACCCCACTCGAGACCTTTTCCAGTAAGAACACCAGTGAACTCGTTGCGGATACGCTTGTACTGCCCAAACATGAAGCCGATTTCGCGACCACCAACACCAATATCACCAGCAGGAACGTCGGTATCGGGTCCGATATGACGTTGCAATTCGGTCATAAAACTTTGGCAGAAAGTCATTACTTCGGCATCGGTTTTTCCTTTAGGATCGAAATCCGATCCACCTTTTCCACCGCCCATAGGCAAAGTGGTGAGTGAGTTTTTAAAAATTTGCTCAAAAGCTAAAAATTTCAAAATACCGAGGTTCACTGTTGGATGAAAACGCAGACCACCTTTATATGGTCCAATAGCACTGTTCATCTCAATTCGGAAACCACGATTAACCTGAAAATTTCCATTCTTGTCCAACCAAGGAATACGAAACATAATAACCCTTTCAGGCTCAACAATACGATCTAGAAGACCATTGAATTTCGGATTATCTTCGATGAAGGGCAGGAGTGATTCGGTAACTTCGCGTACCGCCTGATGGAACTCAACTTCACTTGGATTTTTGGCAATCACTTTTGCCATAAATGTGTTTACTTTCTCATTAATTGACATAATACCACAAATTTTAGGTTAGTAATTCGGTTTGTTGTTAATTGCGCAGCAATGTTATAGATTTTTTTTGATATAAATCAACTTTTGTCATGATTTTTTTTCGTTTGATTGATTTTTTTTGAAAAAATAACACCAAAACCTCATTTTAACTGATATTATGCAGCTTATTAGATATGATTGAGGGTAAAACAAAAATCAAATAGTACCATTATAAAATAGCAACATTTTTCAGCAGGTCATAAATAGCCATTATTCTCTCATCATTTTTTTTACCTTTGACGCAACTCAAGTACATCTGAATCATGAAAAGTATTTCGCGGATGCTAAAGCTGCTGAAAGGTTACTGGCGACAAACCTTTCTGTATTTGGTTTTCAACATCCTAACTGTGGTATCGTCGTTGTTTTCGATAGCCATGGTAATTCCGTTTTTACGCGTATTGTTTGGTATGGAAAAACCAGTAACCGAAACTGCTCCAATAGAATTCAGCCTATCTGCAATTCAGCAAAATTTCAATTATTTTATCTCCAATTTGCTTGTTGAATATGGTACGCAACAAACCCTCATATTTGTTTGCAGCGTTATTGTGGTTCTTTTTCTCCTTAGAAATATATTTTCGTATTTATCCACCTATTTTATGGCGCCCGTACGCAACGGAATAGTTGAAGATATGCGCAACAAAATGTACCGCAAGGTTCTCAATCTGCCTCTTTCGTATTTTTCGAACGAACGCAAGGGCGATTTGATGAGCCGCATGTCGAACGATGTTCAAGAAGTTGACAGCAGTGTGATGTCGTCGATACAAGTTTTGTTTCGCGACCCAATTACCATCACCGTGTATCTCACCAGCCTCGTGTTGATGAATTTCAAGCTAACGCTTATCATCATTGCCATGTTGCCGGTAATCGGAATTGTGCTTGGAAATATTGGCAAATCGCTTCGTCGTAAATCGAAAACCAGTCAGGAACGACTGGGCCTTCTCACGTCGATGATTGAAGAAACACTGCACGGACTGCGCATTATCAAAGCATTCACCTCAGAAGATGTTGTATATAAAAAAACAGCCGACACCAACCGACGATATACTCGATTGATGATTCGTATTTTTCGCAGACGAAACTTGGCATCGCCACTCACAGAGTTCTTTTCGATACTGGTTTTGGTGGTAATTTTGTTTCTGGGTGCTACTATGGTGCTCGATAAAACAACCGCTTTTTCGCCAGAAGCTTTCATTGCCTATATTTTGATTTTTTCGCAGATTATTGCACCTGCAAAAAGTTTTTCGACAGCATATACTGGGGTGCAAAAAGGATTGGCATCGCTCGACAGGGTCGAAGAACTGCTCAATGCAGATGTGATAATCAAAGATTGCGAAAATCCGATTCATATCGAAGAATTCAAAAAGGAAATTCGATACAGCAACGTTTCGTTTCGCTACGAAACCGATTTTGTGCTCAACAACATCAACCTTTCGGTTCCCAAAGGACACACAATTGCGCTGGTTGGCACATCGGGAGCAGGCAAAACAACACTGGTCGATTTACTTCCACGCTTTTTCGATGTTACTGATGGCGAAATTCTGGTTGATGATATTCCAATTCGAGATTTAACCATAAAAAGTCTGCGACGATTGTTTGGCATCGTAAACCAAGAGCCCATTTTATTTAACGATACTTTTTTC
The DNA here is from genome assembly GCA_020720525.1 of Acetofilamentum sp. GTDB lineage: Bacteria > Bacteroidota > Bacteroidia > Bacteroidales > DTU049 > GWF2-43-63. The sequence goes on along the minus strand of DYON01000007.1, from coordinate 15,023 downwards.
AACAATATAGCATTTGGCATGCCCAATGCTAGTGCCGAAGCTGTCGAAAATGCAGCCCGAGTTGCCAATGCACATGAGTTCATTATGGAAACAACCGATGGCTATCAAACACCGATTGGCGAAAGAGGCACCAAACTCAGTGGTGGTCAGCGCCAACGTATCAGCATTGCACGAGCCATCATGAAAAACCCACCAATTCTCATTCTCGACGAAGCAACATCGTCGCTCGATTCGGAAAACGAACGAATGGTACAAGATGCTCTCGAAAAACTCATGAGCGACCGCACTTCGTTGGTGATTGCCCACCGTCTTTCCACCATTATTAAAGCCGACAATATTGTGGTTTTAAGTCAAGGAAAAATTGTTGAACACGGAAAACACGAAGAGCTTTTGGACTTGAATGGTCATTACAGACGATTGTACGATTTGCAGATGTTTGGAAAATAATTGTTCGAGGTGCATGGTTCGACAAACCAGTCAGAAATCATTTTGCGACCAAGAATAACACTTATAATGGCAGTTAGCAGTGCATTTCTACTGCTTCTGCATTTCGCCCGACCAGCTTTTACCAGTTTCGTCGAAAAAGCTGATGAAATATACGCCTGATGCGAGATTGGAAAGATTAACCCGATTGCTTTCTGCATTAATTATTTCGGAATGAACGATGACACCAGTAATATCAAACACATACCCCCCGTCACCGGGGGAGTGACGGGTGAGTATGTTTAATTTACTTAATAAATGTATTTGTAATGATATAAAACTTAAATTCTTAAATATCTGAACTCCTTAGGATTAAAAAAACCTCGCATTTTTCTTTCCTGTAAAAGGATTAGGACTTACGTATTTTATACTTAACTCTAAGCCGCCATTGGCGCTATATGCAGTTAAATCTGAACCAATAACATCATAGCTCAAACCTAACGCCCATGAGCCAAGCTCAAGTAAAAAGCCAGGTATAATAGCATCGCCAATTCTGTAATGCGCTCCTATACTCACTGCAGCTCCATTTAAATAGCCGGTGTATTTAGATCGTTCTTTCAATGTATATCTGAAAAACGAACCCACAACTATATTATTGGCTCCTTCTTGAAACATAGTATAAACAGAGGGCTGAACGCTTAAATTACTGCTTTCGCCACCAAAAGAGCTGTTGAAATGAAACACATATCGATAAAAGTATTTATCCTCAGCTAAATTGGTGAAAGAAATATTGGCACTTGGTAAGTGATGAACGGCAAGCCCAGCATTAATCATTGTGCCATTATAGGTATAGCCTGCGACAGAAGAAGACCTATTTGTGTTGAAATAATAGGAAACACCAGCTGAAAGATCGGGGCGAATAAAATTGACATCTTGATACAATTCGTTTGAGGGTAAAGACTGGTTAAAACCAGACCCGTCAAATTGTGAAGCGGTTTCAATGGCAGCAATGTCGAAGTTTTTTTGCAAAACACCGCCTTCTATGCCACCAGACAGATAGCTGTTTTCGTTCAGCATTACATGATAGGCTATGGCTAAATCTATTTTTGTGTTGGTTAGTTCAATTTCTCCAGCTTTATCGCTATAAACAGAAATACCAAAGCCGAGAAAATTATTTGCAGCTTTTTCTTTATAAGCCATTTCCACGGAACCCCCAAAGGTTTTATATGAATATTGGGTAAAACGCCCCCATTGATTCCTGTAGTTGAGTATCGCTTGAACATCGCAGCCTGTATTGCCTGCTAATGATGGGTCTATGAGTAAAGGAACCATTTTTAGCTGAGAAAAATGTATGTCTTGGGCATGCAGCAAGTTAGCAATGGAGAAAAAACCCATCATAATCGCTGTAAATATTATCTTTTTCATGGTTTAAATTTTTTAATTTCACAAAAGTTTTAACGAATAAGGCTTACATCACCGGTAAATTCAAATGATTCACCATTGAGAAATGTTCCCGTTAAAATGTATATAAACACTGCACTGTTTTGTGCTATGCCTTTATATTCACCATTCCAGCCTTGTTGTATATCGGTGGTTTCAAATACTTTATTTCCCCAGCGGTTGTAAATGCTGAAACGAAGCGTTTCTACGCCTTTGCTGATAACTGCAATAACATCATTATTCCCATCTCCGTTAGGGCTGAATAAATTGGGAACATAAACATAATAATCACAACCTATTTCATCGTTGATAAGTGTAACGTTTTCTGTGTTTGAACAACCATTGCTGTCGCTTATCGTTATGCTGTATGTTCCTGCTGATAGATTGTATATGGCAGTATCTTGCATTCCATTGCTCCATAAATAAGTAAACGGAGGATATGAGCTTTGTACCAAAGCAGAAATATTTCCATTGGCACTGTCGCAAGTTTCGTTAATTGAATTGAGCGTTATTTGTGGAGAGGGTAATACATTTACGATTACGGAAGATGTATTTGAACAACCATTACCATCGGTGCCAGTTACAGTGTAAGTATCAGTAGTTGCAGGGCTAACACTAATGCTTACTCCTGAGCCACCTGTACTCCAATCGTAAGTATTAGCCCCCGAAGCGGTTAATGTAGAGCTGCTTCCGCTGCAAATATTAGCAGGAGAAGCAGAAACATTTATGGTTGGAAGTGGATTAACAGCAAGATTAATGGTAATAATACTATCGCAACCTGTTGCATTGGGAATGGTATCCAGGTACGTGCCGGTGCTTGTCCATGTATAGTTTCCGCTAGGCGAGGTGTAAGAAACACAAGAAGATGGAGAAATTGTGCTTGTGGTACTGCTGTTAATGGTAAGATTAATGGTAATAATACTATCGCAACCTGCTGCATTGGGAATGGTATCCAGGTACGTGCCAGTGCTTGTCCAAGCATAATTGCCGCTTGGCGAGGTTAAGCTGTAGCAAGCCGAAGGCGAAATGGTGCTTGTGGTATTACCAATAGTTAAATTAATTGTAATGATGCTATCGCAACCTGCTGTGTTGGGTATGGTATCCATATATGTACCATTCGTGCTCCACGTATAATTGCCGCTTGGTGAGGTGTAAAAAACACAGGCAGTTGGCGAAATGGTGCTTGTAGTATTATTAATGGTTAAATTAATGGTAATAATACTATCGCAGCTCGCTGCATTGGGAATGGTATCCATGTAAGTGCCGGTGCTTGTCCAAGCATAATTGCCGCTAGGCGAGGTGTAAGAAACACAAGCGGAAGGAAAAATTGTTGCATAAGTGTTACATGAAAAACCTAGTTTTGTAACAAAAGCATCATTAGTACCACCACCATAAGTTGTCTGAAATGCTCCTGTTGTTACATCATAATCGGTTGCTCGTGTTAATCCTGTTATGTATATATTTTCACTATTATCTATGGCTATTGCAATACCTCCTTCACCGAGAGTATCACCACCAATGTAGGTCGAATACAATAGGGCGGTTCCGATGTTATTAAGTTTAGTAATAAAACAATCACTATACCCACCATTATATGTTGTTTCATATGCACCAATTGTAGTAGGATAGTCAGTTGCACCTGTATTTCCTGTTATAATGGCATTCCCATTAGCGTCTATGGCGATGGAAGAAGCACTATTATGATTGGTAGTTCCGCCAATATAGGTAGAATATATTAGGGTGGTACCATTGGCATTTAGTTTGGTTACAAAAGCATTAGCTACACCATTATTTGATGTTTGAAACACTCCGGCTGTAATATCATAGTCGCCTGACCATGTAATTCCTGTTATGAAAGAATTTCCACTGTTGTCTATGACAATATCTTCCCCCCCATCAGAATCACTACCGCCAATTAAGGTGGAAAAGATAATGGCTGTACCGGAAGCATTTAGTTTTGTAACAAAAACATCCTCATATCCAGCATTTGATGTTTGATACACTCCAGCTGTTAAATCATAGTCGGTTGACCATGTATAACCCGTAATATACGCATTGCCGCTACTGTCTATGGCAATGGCGCATCCATGATCGTTTGCTGTTCCACCAATATAGGTTGAGTAGATAAGTGCTGTGCCAGTAGTATTGAGTTTAGTTACAAAAGCGTCAATATAAGTACCCCCACTATATGTTGTTTGAAATGCACCAGAGGTAACAGCAAAGTTAGTTGACCTTGTATATCCAGTTATGTAAGGATTGTTGTTGTTATCTATGGATATTCCTTCTCCTCTTTCAGAATTACTACCGCCAATATAGGTGGAATAGATAAGAGATGTACCGGTAGCATTTAGTTTAGTAACAAAAGCATCACTTCCCCCCCCAGAAGTGATTTGATAAGCACCAGAGGTAATATCATAGTTAGGGGACTCTGTAAATCCTGTTATGTAGGCATTTTCATTGCTGTCCACAGTAATATCATAGCCAATATCTTCCCCACTTCCCCCCCCAATATAAGTTGAATAAATAAGCGGATCAATAATAAGTGTTTTTGTATGGTCATAATCACCAAGCTGAATGCTATATGTGTTGTCTTGTTTGCTCCATGAGCTGGCTATGATTACTTCGTCTTGGTAAGTTTTGAGGTCTGCCAATTTTACTTCGCCAAATCGGGTGGTAAAAGAAAGTTCGCTTTCTTTTGCATTATCGCTGTATTGCCCTTGAAGGTTTATTTTTATTTGAGATGGGTCGGCACCTGGGTGCACTATGTAGTCGTAGCGCAGCATGCCTTGGTCAAAATAATAGCGTAGGTCTATGCCGTTATACACATTTTTCACAATTGCTTCTTTGTACAAACCTACATAGCTTGCATGTTTGCTTGGGTCATTGCCAATCAGGTAATTGTAATACCCTTCCTGCTTTTGTTTGCCTTCGGTTTGCAAAGCAGTATTGTGTCCGATGTAATTTAAAAGCACCCTATGTCCTATGATAGAATCATTTTCGTGGGCGAAATCATCAAATTTGTCGAAGTCAGGTCTCGTTGTTTCGTTTTCTTGGCGTTTAATCGTGTGAAAATTATAGTTTACACCATAACGGGTAATCCAAACATCTAAGTTACCAATACGGGTTAGGTAAAGCACATCGGGATGCCAATGCCCTTTGTTTTCAATGAAATATTGTTTATCTCGATTGGCATGACTTTGCTGAGTTTGCAATTGGTTAGCATTGGTATTTTGAGCAGTTGTATAAAGGCTCAAAAGTATTATTGCTGTGAATAGTGAAATTGTTTTCATAGAAGTTTTATTTTTGAGAAGTTTCAATTTTGAGAACCAGAGCCATGTTTTTCTCTTGCTTGTTTGGTGAAGCACTGTTGTGGTAATTCGATAATATTGATTGATCAGGCAATCTGAGAGAGAAGTCGTCTGTGTGAAAAGCCAAAAGTCTTGATTTATCAATGCCTTTATCAATCAGGTATTCAATGCAGTTTTCAACTACTTTGCTTAAAACATCCATGTTATTCATGCCTTCTTGAAAAGATATGGCGGCAAAACTGATAGTAATTTGAGGATTCTGTTGTAGAATATCAAAAATTTTACTTAAAGCCCAAACAGTATTCGAGCTAATATGGTTCTTTTTTCGGTTAAATTGTAAATTATTAATTAAATAAAAATTATTAGGAGAAATGGGTGCAAGAGAAATATTATAATACAAATCCAGTGCATTTGTGCTTGAAGTGGCGAATTGTTCGACATAAGGCATGTAACCTTTTTTATAAACCCGCATTTCGTAGGTTGTGTTTTTCGGTAGCAACACTATATTGTTATTGGACGCAGATGAATACATGAAATTCTTAATCAATGTTTGAGTATTCACATTCCAAATTTCAATACATGTATCAATCGGTGTATGTGTTTCTTTGTCATATACAGCCGCATTTAGTTTTATATTAGAGCTAATAAAATAGTTTTCGATATCTTCAAACGGTATAGAATAAATATCTTTTTCGCCTACACCACCTTTTCTGTTTGAAGAGAAATATGCAGTAGTGCTGTTTTGAGGCAGGTAAAAATAAATGTCATCGGCATTAGAATTTATGGGTTTGCCCATGTTTTGTGGGGCAGAAAAAGAGCCATTAATGAGTTTTGTATAAAAAATATCATGACCACCTAAACCGAGATGGCCATTAGAAGAAAAAATTATTGTTTCACCGTCGGGGAGCGTAAAAACTCCGTCTTCTTTTTCATCGGTATTTATTAAAGGACCAGCATTTATGGCATTACACCAAGTGCCATCTTTGTTTTTTGCAGCAAACCAAATATCCATATCACCGTATCCGCCAGGTCGATTACTGGTAAAAATAACAACACTGCTGTCTGAATTATATGCAATTGAAGTTTCAATATAAGGGCTGTTGATGGGAAAAGGAAGCGGCACAGGTTCTGTCCACGCATTGTTTTTGTAGGATGTTTCAAAAATATCGCCATAGGTTTTACGGTCATCTTGATAAAGAAAAATCTTATCTCCTGTTTCGTTTATAGAAATTATGGAATTATAAGAATTCTTTTTATTAAATGGTGCACCTAAAAGTATAGGTTCTGTCCATTGTTCAGTTTTTTTATCTTTTGTGCTAAAATACACATATTCTTTTGTTTGCGAGTTATTATTGATGTTTTGTGCACGCCTTGAAGTAAAAAACATTACATTATTATTGTTTGAAACAACTGGTGCAAAATCGGCAAACGCTGAATTGAATACATTCTTTAAATTGATTGCAGTAATAGCTCCTTCATTATTAACCCATTGGTGTTCAGCACTACTTTGGTGGTTGAAATCGAACATTGTCGGTGTTTCTTGTTGGCTTTTTTTCGTTTTACTCGAATAATCTTTATTTTTTGTGTCTTCTGCGTTTTTCTTTTCGACGTATGCAATTTCTACATTATTTTTTGAAGAATAATAAGGCAATTGTAAATGAATATCTTTTCGAGAATTATGTTTTGCACCTGTTATAAAATGAGTTGATTCGTTGTTGTATTTTGCGCTAAAAAAATAGATTACCACAGAAATCAGAGTCACCGAAAGTAATCCTAAAACCCGTTTGAATTGGTTAAATAAAAAGTTATCTTTCCATGTAGTCTTTTTCAAGTGCCTGAATAGTATTAAATTGGAGTCGATATGAACCCCTTCAAAATCGTTTAATTTTGTTTTGAAAAGTTCATCAATATTTTTCTTTGACTGCGTCATGATGTGTTTGCTTTAAAATTTTCAAAATTGCGTCTTTAAGAATTGTGCGTGCATTATTCAAATGCCATTTTGAAGTGCCTATACTGATATTTAATTTTTCCGCTATTTGCTTATGCGAATATTCATCAACAGCAAAAAGATTAAAAACAACAGCAGCAGACTTAGGAAGTTTATTTAATAATTCGTAAATAGTTTCGGATGAGATATTTAAGCCTTGATTCCACCAATCATCTATATCAAAATTATCTTCATTATCGCCATAAAGTAAAATGTCGTCTGTAGAAATAAAAAGGTTTTTATAATTTTTGTTTTTTCTAATAATGTCTATACATGTATTTATTGCTATTCGATTCATCCATGTTTTCAATGAGCCTTCTTCGCTAAAAGTTTTTATTTTCTCAAATATTTTAATAAACGATGTTTGTGTAGCATCATAAGCGTCTTCATGGTCTTTTAAATATCGGTAGCATATTGCAAATAGCCTTTTATGGTGTTGTTCAAATAGCGTTCTCTGTGCATGAGAATCTCCTTTTCTTAATAGGTTAAGAAACTCATCAGAATTGGACATTAAAACAACTTTAGCCATTTTCATGAATGAAATACATTACTAAGACGTTAAATTAGCAAAAAGGTTGGGTATGTTTAACATTATTATTTTGGTTAAATTGCATTTTTCGCATGAGTTCAGTCTAAAAAAACCTCGCATTTTTCTTTCCTGTAAAAGGATTAGGACTTACGTATTTTATACTTAACTCTAAGCCGCCATTGGCGCTATATGCAGTTAAATCTGAACCAATAACATCATAGCTCAAACCTAACGCCCATGAGCCAAGCTCAAGTAAAAAGCCAGGTATAATAGCATCGCCAATTCTGTAATGCGCTCCTATACTCACTGCAGCTCCATTTAAATAGCCGGTGTATTTAGATCGTTCTTTCAATGTATATCTGAAAAACGAACCCACAACTATATTATTGGCTCCTTCTTGAAACATAGTATAAACAGAGGGCTGAACGCTTAAATTACTGCTTTCGCCACCAAAAGAGCTGTTGAAATGAAACACATATCGATAAAAGTATTTATCCTCAGCTAAATTGGTGAAAGAAATATTGGCACTTGGTAAGTGATGAACGGCAAGCCCAGCATTAATCATTGTGCCATTATAGGTATAGCCTGCGACAGAAGAAGACCTATTTGTGTTGAAATAATAGGAAACACCAGCTGAAAGATCGGGGCGAATAAAATTGACATCTTGATACAATTCGTTTGAGGGTAAAGACTGGTTAAAACCAGACCCGTCAAATTGTGAAGCGGTTTCAATGGCAGCAATGTCGAAGTTTTTTTGCAAAACACCGCCTTCTATGCCACCAGACAGATAGCTGTTTTCGTTCAGCATTACATGATAGGCTATGGCTAAATCTATTTTTGTGTTGGTTAGTTCAATTTCTCCAGCTTTATCGCTATAAACAGAAATACCAAAGCCGAGAAAATTATTTGCAGCTTTTTCTTTATAAGCCATTTCCACGGAACCCCCAAAGGTTTTATATGAATATTGGGTAAAACGCCCCCATTGATTCCTGTAGTTGAGTATCGCTTGAACATCGCAGCCTGTATTGCCTGCTAATGATGGGTCTATGAGTAAAGGAACCATTTTTAGCTGAGAAAAATGTATGTCTTGGGCATGCAGCAAGTTAGCAATGGAGAAAAAACCCATCATAATCGCTGTAAATATTATCTTTTTCATGGTTTAAATTTTTTAATTTCACAAAAGTTTTAACGAATAAGGCTTACATCACCGGTAAATTCAAATGATTCACCATTGAGAAATGTTCCCGTTAAAATGTATATAAACACTGCACTGTTTTGTGCTATGCCTTTATATTCACCATTCCAGCCTTGTTGTATATCGGTGGTTTCAAATACTTTATTTCCCCAGCGGTTGTAAATGCTGAAACGAAGCGTTTCTACGCCTTTGCTGATAACTGCAATAACATCATTATTCCCATCTCCGTTAGGGCTGAATAAATTGGGAACATAAACATAATAATCACAACCTATTTCATCGTTGATAAGTGTAACGTTTTCTGTGTTTGAACAACCATTGCTGTCGCTTATCGTTATGCTGTATGTTCCTGCTGATAGATTGTATATGGCAGTATCTTGCATTCCATTGCTCCATAAATAAGTAAACGGAGGATATGAGCTTTGTACCAAAGCAGAAATATTTCCATTGGCACTGTCGCAAGTTTCGTTAATTGAATTGAGCGTTATTTGTGGAGAGGGTAATACATTTACGATTACGGAAGATGTATTTGAACAACCATTACCATCGGTGCCAGTTACAGTGTAAGTATCAGTAGTTGCAGGGCTAACACTAATGCTTACTCCTGAGCCACCTGTACTCCAATCGTAAGTATTAGCCCCCGAAGCGGTTAATGTAGAGCTGCTTCCGCTGCAAATATTAGCAGGAGAAGCAGAAACATTTATGGTTGGAAGTGGATTAACAGCAAGATTAATGGTAATAATACTATCGCAACCTGTTGCATTGGGAATGGTATCCAGGTACGTGCCGGTGCTTGTCCATGTATAGTTTCCGCTAGGCGAGGTGTAAGAAACACAAGAAGATGGAGAAATTGTGCTTGTGGTACTGCTGTTAATGGTAAGATTAATGGTAATAATACTATCGCAACCTGCTGCATTGGGAATGGTATCCAGGTACGTGCCAGTGCTTGTCCAAGCATAATTGCCGCTTGGCGAGGTTAAGCTGTAGCAAGCCGAAGGCGAAATGGTGCTTGTGGTATTACCAATAGTTAAATTAATTGTAATGATGCTATCGCAACCTGCTGTGTTGGGTATGGTATCCATATATGTACCATTCGTGCTCCACGTATAATTGCCGCTTGGTGAGGTGTAAAAAACACAGGCAGTTGGCGAAATGGTGCTTGTAGTATTATTAATGGTTAAATTAATGGTAATAATACTATCGCAGCTCGCTGCATTGGGAATGGTATCCATGTAAGTGCCGGTGCTTGTCCAAGCATAATTGCCGCTAGGCGAGGTGTAAGAAACACAAGCGGAAGGAAAAATTGTTGCATAAGTGTTACATGAAAAACCTAGTTTTGTAACAAAAGCATCATTAGTACCACCACCATAAGTTGTCTGAAATGCTCCTGTTGTTACATCATAATCGGTTGCTCGTGTTAATCCTGTTATGTATATATTTTCACTATTATCTATGGCTATTGCAATACCTCCTTCACCGAGAGTATCACCACCAATGTAGGTCGAATACAATAGGGCGGTTCCGATGTTATTAAGTTTAGTAATAAAACAATCACTATACCCACCATTATATGTTGTTTCATATGCACCAATTGTAGTAGGATAGTCAGTTGCACCTGTATTTCCTGTTATAATGGCATTCCCATTAGCGTCTATGGCGATGGAAGAAGCACTATTATGATTGGTAGTTCCGCCAATATAGGTAGAATATATTAGGGTGGTACCATTGGCATTTAGTTTGGTTACAAAAGCATTAGCTACACCATTATTTGATGTTTGAAACACTCCGGCTGTAATATCATAGTCGCCTGACCATGTAATTCCTGTTATGAAAGAATTTCCACTGTTGTCTATGACAATATCTTCCCCCCCATCAGAATCACTACCGCCAATTAAGGTGGAAAAGATAATGGCTGTACCGGAAGCATTTAGTTTTGTAACAAAAACATCCTCATATCCAGCATTTGATGTTTGATACACTCCAGCTGTTAAATCATAGTCGGTTGACCATGTATAACCCGTAATATACGCATTGCCGCTACTGTCTATGGCAATGGCGCATCCATGATCGTTTGCTGTTCCACCAATATAGGTTGAGTAGATAAGTGCTGTGCCAGTAGTATTGAGTTTAGTTACAAAAGCGTCAATATAAGTACCCCCACTATATGTTGTTTGAAATGCACCAGAGGTAACAGCAAAGTTAGTTGACCTTGTATATCCAGTTATGTAAGGATTGTTGTTGTTATCTATGGATATTCCTTCTCCTCTTTCAGAATTACTACCGCCAATATAGGTGGAATAGATAAGAGATGTACCGGTAGCATTTAGTTTAGTAACAAAAGCATCACTTCCCCCCCCAGAAGTGATTTGATAAGCACCAGAGGTAATATCATAGTTAGGGGACTCTGTAAATCCTGTTATGTAGGCATTTTCATTGCTGTCCACAGTAATATCATAGCCAATATCTTCCCCACTTCCCCCCCCAATATAAGTTGAATAAATAAGCGGATCAATAATAAGTGTTTTTGTATGGTCATAATCACCAAGCTGAATGCTATATGTGTTGTCTTGTTTGCTCCATGAGCTGGCTATGATTACTTCGTCTTGGTAAGTTTTGAGGTCTGCCAATTTTACTTCGCCAAATCGGGTGGTAAAAGAAAGTTCGCTTTCTTTTGCATTATCGCTGTATTGCCCTTGAAGGTTTATTTTTATTTGAGATGGGTCGGCACCTGGGTGCACTATGTAGTCGTAGCGCAGCATGCCTTGGTCAAAATAATAGCGTAGGTCTATGCCGTTATACACATTTTTCACAATTGCTTCTTTGTACAAACCTACATAGCTTGCATGTTTGCTTGGGTCATTGCCAATCAGGTAATTGTAATACCCTTCCTGCTTTTGTTTGCCTTCGGTTTGCAAAGCAGTATTGTGTCCGATGTAATTTAAAAGCACCCTATGTCCTATGATAGAATCATTTTCGTGGGCGAAATCATCAAATTTGTCGAAGTCAGGTCTCGTTGTTTCGTTTTCTTGGCGTTTAATCGTGTGAAAATTATAGTTTACACCATAACGGGTAATCCAAACATCTAAGTTACCAATACGGGTTAGGTAAAGCACATCGGGATGCCAATGCCCTTTGTTTTCAATGAAATATTGTTTATCTCGATTGGCATGACTTTGCTGAGTTTGCAATTGGTTAGCATTGGTATTTTGAGCAGTTGTATAAAGGCTCAAAAGTATTATTGCTGTGAATAGTGAAATTGTTTTCATAGAAGTTTTATTTTTGAGAAGTTTCAATTTTGAGAACCAGAGCCATGTTTTTCTCTTGCTTGTTTGGTGAAGCACTGTTGTGGTAATTCGATAATATTGATTGATCAGGCAATCTGAGAGAGAAGTCGTCTGTGTGAAAAGCCAAAAGTCTTGATTTATCAATGCCTTTATCAATCAGGTATTCAATGCAGTTTTCAACTACTTTGCTTAAAACATCCATGTTATTCATGCCTTCTTGAAAAGATATGGCGGCAAAACTGATAGTAATTTGAGGATTCTGTTGTAGAATATCAAAAATTTTACTTAAAGCCCAAACAGTATTCGAGCTAATATGGTTCTTTTTTCGGTTAAATTGTAAATTATTAATTAAATAAAAATTATTAGGAGAAATGGGTGCAAGAGAAATATTATAATACAAATCCAGTGCATTTGTGCTTGAAGTGGCGAATTGTTCGACATAAGGCATGTAACCTTTTTTATAAACCCGCATTTCGTAGGTTGTGTTTTTCGGTAGCAACACTATATTGTTATTGGACGCAGATGAATACATGAAATTCTTAATCAATGTTTGAGTATTCACATTCCAAATTTCAATACATGTATCAATCGGTGTATGTGTTTCTTTGTCATATACAGCCGCATTTAGTTTTATATTAGAGCTAATAAAATAGTTTTCGATATCTTCAAACGGTATAGAATAAATATCTTTTTCGCCTACACCACCTTTTCTGTTTGAAGAGAAATATGCAGTAGTGCTGTTTTGAGGCAGGTAAAAATAAATGTCATCGGCATTAGAATTTATGGGTTTGCCCATGTTTTGTGGGGCAGAAAAAGAGCCATTAATGAGTTTTGTATAAAAAATATCATGACCACCTAAACCGAGATGGCCATTAGAAGAAAAAATTATTGTTTCACCGTCGGGGAGCGTAAAAACTCCGTCTTCTTTTTCATCGGTATTTATTAAAGGACCAGCATTTATGGCATTACACCAAGTGCCATCTTTGTTTTTTGCAGCAAACCAAATATCCATATCACCGTATCCGCCAGGTCGATTACTGGTAAAAATAACAACACTGCTGTCTGAATTATATGCAATTGAAGTTTCAATATAAGGGCTGTTGATGGGAAAAGGAAGCGGCACAGGTTCTGTCCACGCATTGTTTTTGTAGGATGTTTCAAAAATATCGCCATAGGTTTTACGGTCATCTTGATAAAGAAAAATCTTATCTCCTGTTTCGTTTATAGAAATTATGGAATTATAAGAATTCTTTTTATTAAATGGTGCACCTAAAAGTATAGGTTCTGTCCATTGTTCAGTTTTTTTATCTTTTGTGCTAAAATACACATATTCTTTTGTTTGCGAGTTATTATTGATGTTTTGTGCACGCCTTGAAGTAAAAAACATTACATTATTATTGTTTGAAACAACTGGTGCAAAATCGGCAAACGCTGAATTGAATACATTCTTTAAATTGATTGCAGTAATAGCTCCTTCATTATTAACCCATTGGTGTTCAGCACTACTTTGGTGGTTGAAATCGAACATTGTCGGTGTTTCTTGTTGGCTTTTTTTCGTTTTACTCGAATAATCTTTATTTTTTGTGTCTTCTGCGTTTTTCTTTTCGACGTATGCAATTTCTACATTATTTTTTGAAGAATAATAAGGCAATTGTAAATGAATATCTTTTCGAGAATTATGTTTTGCACCTGTTATAAAATGAGTTGATTCGTTGTTGTATTTTGCGCTAAAAAAATAGATTACCACAGAAATCAGAGTCACCGAAAGTAATCCTAAAACCCGTTTGAATTGGTTAAATAAAAAGTTATCTTTCCATGTAGTCTTTTTCAAGTGCCTGAATAGTATTAAATTGGAGTCGATATGAACCCCTTCAAAATCGTTTAATTTTGTTTTGAAAAGTTCATCAATATTTTTCTTTGACTGCGTCATGATGTGTTTGCTTTAAAATTTTCAAAATTGCGTCTTTAAGAATTGTGCGTGCATTATTCAAATGCCATTTTGAAGTGCCTATACTGATATTTAATTTTTCCGCTATTTGCTTATGCGAATATTCATCAACAGCAAAAAGATTAAAAACAACAGCAGCAGACTTAGGAAGTTTATTTAATAATTCGTAAATAGTTTCGGATGAGATATTTAAGCCTTGATTCCACCAATCATCTATATCAAAATTATCTTCATTATCGCCATAAAGTAAAATGTCGTCTGTAGAAATAAAAAGGTTTTTATAATTTTTGTTTTTTCTAATAATGTCTATACATGTATTTATTGCTATTCGATTCATCCATGTTTTCAATGAGCCTTCTTCGCTAAAAGTTTTTATTTTCTCAAATATTTTAATAAACGATGTTTGTGTAGCATCATAAGCGTCTTCATGGTCTTTTAAATATCGGTAGCATATTGCAAATAGCCTTTTATGGTGTTGTTCAAATAGCGTTCTCTGTGCATGAGAATCTCCTTTTCTTAATAGGTTAAGAAACTCATCAGAATTGGACATTAAAACAACTTTAGCCATTTTCAAGAATGAAATACATTACTAAGACGTTAAATTAGCAAAAAGGTTGGGTATATTTAACAATATTATTATTGTTAAATTGCATTTTTCGCATGAGTTCAGTCTAAAAACTACTTTTCAGACAATGCAATAATAGGAAATAATTTTCCAAGGATGAACAAGGACGTTTTATACCAGAGCCTTCTTAATTTCTAATTGTGTAGGCTCAGACCTCCAAATCTGCATGACAGCAATTTTTATGATTACATAACAGACTGTCATTAGCAGAGACCACCAGCAAAACGCATTTTGCAACCTAAATACAAATGACAAACCCCAAAAGTCACCCTGAGTGAAAAAAT
>DYON01000220.1:3221-4344 GCA_020720525.1 Acetofilamentum sp. | reverse complement strand
AAAATCAATACCTTTGCAAAATGGGGGAAAATAATTAAACCAATTTCTGTATGAAAAAATTGACAACCATTCTTACAATCGCACTTTTTGTTTTTGTAAGTGCAAGCCTGAAGGCTCAGACAACCGATGCAAAAGAAGTAAAAACTTACAGCATTAAAGTGATGTTTCATTGCCCCAACGGCAAAGCACTGCTCGAAACTGAACTACCCAAAAAACGGGGTGTGATTTCTGCTGTAGCAAGTCTCGACACAAAAATTGTAGAGATTAAATACGACCCAAAACTCACAACGCCAGAAACCTTAATTGAGTATATTCATCAAATTGGTTACCTGACCGAGTTGGATCCTGCTGGAACTACATTGCCCAAGAAAGCTTGTTCGCACGATAGTGAACCAACACATTAATTTTCTAAATTAATATTTTTCAAGATGAAAAAATTCCTATTCTTCTGGATGGGCGTTATGGTTCTGTCCACCAATTTGTTTGCATTGCTTTTACAACCATCAATGGGATTGCCTACACATGGCGCTGTTAGCCAAGCTGTTAATGTGATGTTGGACTGGGGCACTTCCACTGGTGCCACCTATTACGAATATAAGCTCAGCACCAGTCCAACACTGGCTGGAGGCAACGGCCACTTCTACTGGAGGTAGCTCGTTTTATTATACGAGCAATTTGCTGTTCAATACCACTTATTATTGGTCAGTTCGCGCACGTAGTGCAACCGACAGTAGCAATTGGACTACCATTTACACGTTTACCACCCACGATAATGTATTTCCAACTTCACCAACCAATGGAGCCATTGGGCAAGATGTGAATCCGTATATCAATTGGTCCGATGTGAGTGGCATCACCTATTATGACTTTGAAATGGACACAACTGCCAGTTTCAACAGCTCATTGCATGTATTGGTGCCCATATCTGGGGTAACCACTTCGTATTACTATCCTACTAATCTTTTGTTCGGACAAAAGTATTATTGGCGTGTTAGGGCTCGCCATGCTTTGGATACTACTTCGTGGAGCACTACTTGGAATTTCACGACTCACAACAACATCTATCAGACTTCACCAACCAATGGAGCCATTGGGCAAGATGTGAATCCGTATATCAATTGGT
>DYON01000220.1:0-3121 GCA_020720525.1 Acetofilamentum sp. | reverse complement strand
TTTTGTTCGGACAAAAGTATTATTGGCGTGTTAGGGCTCGCCATGCTTTGGATACCACTTCATGGAGCACTACTTGGAATTTCACGACTACCGATGGAAAACCTGCACATGTTAGTCCTGCAAACGCTGCAACAAGTGTTTCACTCAATCCGACCATCGACTGGGGTATTGTTTCTGGCGTCAATCTTTACCAATACGAATACTCTGCCGATTCAATTTTTTCAAGTGCAACTCCCGTTGGAACAGGAACAACTTCACAAGCTGGTCTTGTAAGTTTAAGTTATGGTCAAACTTACTACTGGCGAGTTCGCTCTTGCCACACCAACGACACTTCGGATTGGTCAACTCCTTGGAGTTTTACAACCTTATATCAGCTCACATCGCCTGTCGTGCTTAGCAGTCCTGCCAATGGAACAACTGGTCTTGCAGCTACCACAACCACTCTGCAATGGCAATCGTATGCAACAGCAGTTTTTTATGAATACATGTATGCCGATAATTCGTCATTCACTGGAGCAGTGAGCGGAACAGCCGTTTCGACTTCTCAGGTAACCAGCACACTTTTGCCCGGAACAACCTATTATTGGAAAGTGCGTGCCAACAATGGCAGTGGCTACAGTCCTTGGTCGGCCAGCTGGACCTTTGCAACCAGTGGTTTGGAAATTCCCATTCTCATCAGCCCAACCAACGGAGCCAATAGTCAGCCTGTAAGCGTTGCACTCGATTGGGCCGATGCCTCATCAGCCACCTTCTACGAATACGAAGTGGACGACGACATCATGTTTGGAAGTCCTTTGTCTAATGGCTCAGTAACATCATCGACCACAACGGTTGGTAGCTTGGCATTCAACAGCACTTATTACTGGCGTGTGCGTAGCAGCGATGGTAGCAATTTTTCGCCATGGAGTTCAACTTGGAGCTTTACCACCGAAACACTTCTCGCTCCTGTACTGGTTAGTCCTGCCAATGGTGCCACAAATCAGCCTCTAACGCTTACACTCAATTGGGACGACGTTGCAGCAGCAAATTCGTATGAATATTATTACGATACCGACATTGCTTTCAGCAATCCAGTTCACGCCATAGTAACTGTTTCTGAGGTTTCCATTAGCGGACTCAGCAACAACGTGACTTATTACTGGAAAGTTCGCAGCAGTGATGGGGTTCAGTATTCGGTTTTCACCTCTCCATGGAGTTTTACAACAACCACAGGTGTTTGGATAGACGAATCGGCCACTTTGGCATCAATGTTTCCCAATCCGGCGATTGATTATACCATGCTGACTTTTGCTGATGCCAGCGAACGTGTTATCAGGATTTTCGACATGAATGGTCGATTGATGTCGAGCACATCAACCACAGATAAACAAATGCAACTCGAACTTGTTTCGCTTCCGGCTGGTGCTTACCAGATTACCGTAAGTGATTACTCCAACACCCAAACATTGCGTCTTATAAAGCAATAACGGGTTAATATTTTTCCGAAACTGGTACTTCCGAAAAGAGGTGCCAGTTTTTATTTTTACGATTTTGAGGTGAAAATATTTCTAATTTTGTGTTTTATTAATCAATCACAAATGAACTTCATCCTTCGAGAGTGGAAACGCAGCGATATTAAAAGTCTGGTGAAATATGCTAACAACCCGCTTGTGGCCATGAATTTGACCGATATGTTTCCGCATCCCTACACTCGCGAAGCCGCCAAGGACTTTATTCGAAAAATGAACAAATTCAAACCTCTGCAAGTTTTTGCTATCGAAGTGAATGGCGAGGCTGTAGGTTCCATTGGCGTTTTTCCAAATTTCGATGTGCGACGCAACAATGCCGAAATTGGCTACTGGCTTGCCGAGCCATTCTGGGGAAAAGGCATCATGAGCGAGGCTGTGAAGCTTATGGTACAATATGGTTTCGACACGTTTGGTATAAACCGCATTTTTGCTGGTTGTTTTGGTCGCAATATTGCTTCGCATCGTGTACTCGAAAAAGCAGGTTTTGTGGTCGAAGCCCATTTCAAAAAAACACTTGTAAAAAACAACGAGCTGGTTGACGAAGTGGTGTATGCAATTAGAAAGCAACACTGATTATTCTATAGTAGGATAAAATCTAATTTGACCGATTCGCAACAAAGAACATGTTTTTATTAATTTGCTAATAATACTTTTCTTGCATAAAAGTTGTTTCGTTTTCGAAATAATAAAGAATAATCTGACACTCCTTAAATTATACCAGTGAGGTTGTTGTGTTCAATTGCAGCTGTTTATTGTTAGATGGTTTCTTTCAAAAAACATATTCTTCCTTGCAGTAAGAAAGATTCTGAAATAAATTCAGAATGACTGCAAGGAAGGTTTGAGCTTTCATTGTGTGCTGTTATATGTTTGTCATTATATTGTACGGTCATCCTGTGTCGTCATCCTGAACTTGTTTCAGGATCTATGCAGGATGACATTGATTAATCGTTGTGTTTGTGCCTGTTACGACGATTCCATATTCTGGCTTTTATGACATTAATGCTTAAGCAATCCACCTGAACGATGGAATGTCGTAACGCATTTTGTTGTTTTGAGACAGCGTCATTTGCACCACTAATGAAATTCTTGCACATTTTTAGATGAAAGATATTTGTGAACAATCATTAATTGCTTGCAATTGGTTATTGTTTTTCGATGGAATTAAGAATTGAATATTATTCGTAAAATTCGTGGTTAGATACAAGAAGATGTGTTTTAGTGGCATTGATTACGAATAAACAAAAGAATAATATTTACTCTTGTATTTGAATAGCTTTTGCCACAATTTTTCGATTGGTAGCAAAAATGGCAATAGCTATAATAGAAAGCAACGAAGACCCGAAAATAACATAGCGAATATCGAACATGCCAGCCAGCCAACCAAGCATAATAGCACCAATCGGACTTACCGTCATAAACGACATTCCATAGAGCGATAGCACACGTCCGACCATTTTTGGGGCAGCAATGGTTTGAAGAAGCGTATTTACCGATGTGTATTGCGAAATCATTCCAAATCCACTGAAGAAAAGCAATGGAATGCTCAACCAGGTCCATTCCGAAAAAGCAAAAAGCGATAAGCTGGTTGTAAACAATGCTGCTGCAAAAAGAAT
>DYON01000219.1 GCA_020720525.1 Acetofilamentum sp. | reverse complement strand
AAACCAACTTTTTAAATCAATTGTCATGAAAAAATCTGCTTTGTGTTTGCTTTTTATTGCTTTTGTCGCCGGTGGAGTGTTCACTTCGTGTCATAAAACTGTCGATAAAAACGCTACCGATTTCATCGGAACTTGGACTGGAGCCAGTGCCACAAATAACTATCAAATTGTTATTAAAGATGACGGTACGGGAATATATACCAAATATGAGAGTGTAACAGTTTCCGAAACCTATTCGGGAAAAGTTCGTTATTATGACAATACTTTGCAGTTTGACAAAGAAAAATTCGATGTAAACCAGATTCCTACGCTCAATGGTTCTATTTGGTCGATGCAGATCGAAAGCATAATGTACGTTAAACAATAAATTCTACCCTCTTTCTTGTGCAACATTCTCCATTTTAAGGTGAATGAATGGTTTTGTATTGTGGAATAATTACTTATCACTCGTTTTTTTAAATTCTGGTTTTACATGCAATTTGTCACTTTTTGATATAGTGGTAATTGCTATTGGACTTTATTGACTAATAATTCTTAAGTATCACTTTTATTTTTTGTTCAATGAAGATTATGTATTCTTCATATTAAATCTTTTGTTTTTAGTCTGATAATTGCGCATAATTGTTGTCGCAGTGCCGATTCTAAATTATGTACTAATTTATGAATTTGTACATCCTTCATTCAACCTTTACTGAAAAATACAGTCATATTTGCTCTAATAAATTGTTTTATGAAGACTTTTTTACTTGTTGTAGCCTTGTTTGCTTTTTATTACGCTCATTCCCAAACAGTTGTTTGGTCCGAAGACTTTTCGACAGGAGGATCGGGCTGGACAATCAGCTCCACCGAAGGAACAAACGATGCCGCTCACAATATTGGGATTGTAAACAATCAAGGTGCTTCGGGCTCGTCGCCTTCGGGTGAAAACCTACTGCACGTTACTTGCAACACTTCCGATGGTTTTTGTTCATCTATGGGTGGACCTGGAAGCGTTTACAATGCTGGTGGAATTACTGCAATTACAACTGCTTATAGTCCCGATGCTGCATTCACAACTCCCAACTCAAATATTTGCTCAGGCGATTGCATTTCGTTTACCGACCAATCGTCGGGAAATATTGCTTCATGGCAATGGAGCTTCCCTGGTGCAAATCCGACCAATTCGACCAATCAAAATCCAACTTCTATTTGCTATTCAATGGCAGGAAATTATAAAGCTTTTCTCACCGTTACAGATGCAAGCAATGTTTCATCGATCGATTCGCTCAGTATTGTCGTCAATCCTATTACTAATGCAGTTATAACAGCAAACCCTTCGCAAGGTCAAATTCCTCTTATGGTGAATCTTTCTACCATTGCTCCAGCCAATGAATGCAATTGGTTGGGTGATGGCATTTATTACAACGGTGTTTCGGCGGTAAACAATACCTTTTTGTTGCCTGGCAATTTTGAAGTTTGCCTTTTTACTCAAAACTCAAATGGCTGCAAAGATACTTCATGCATTAATATTGTTGCCCTCAACGTTTTTCCCGCCGATACTTCATTTATTGATGTTCCAAATATTTTTACTCCTAATGGCGATTTGAAGAATGATTTGTTCGTTACTTATAGCCAAAATATCGACAAGTGGAGTGCCAAAATTTATAATCGATGGGGAAACGTTATGTTCGAATCAACTCAACCCAATATTCAATGGAATGGATACACAGGCGGTAATCCAGCTGCAGACGGTTCGTACTTTTATGTAATTAGTGCTACTGGTCGCGACGGGAAAAAATACGAACTATATGGGAATATTACCTTGCTGAGATAGTGTGGCTTAAAAATTTTTTAAGTGAATTTCACCAGCAGCTAAGCCCATTGAATTCAATTAATTGCGACTTATTGCGTTTTCGATTATCATGTCGTACAATTCGGGCTCCGAAATTCCTGCTGCTTTAGCTTGCTGCGGTACGATGCTTGCCGACGACATGCCCGGAACGGTGTTCACTTCGAGAAACACAGGCTCTTTACCGTTGTGAATATAATCGAAACGCACAATTCCGCTGCAATTGAGCTTTTCGTAAAGCATCAAAGAAGTAGCAACCACTTCGTCGATTAGTTTTTGGTCAACTAGAGCTGGAGTGATTTCGTCGGACATGCCTTGTGTATATTTGGCTTCGAAATCGAAAAAATCCTTTTTACTCCGAATGAGCGTTACAGGAAATGCAACCAATTTGCCTTGATGTCTGATTACACCACAAGTGAGCTCGTCGCCCGAAGTGAATTCTTCTACCAGCACCTCTTTGTCTTCGCAAAAAGCTTTTTTGATGGCAGTTTCGAGTTCGCTAGCAGTTTTTACCTTGCTCATGCCAATACTCGACCCTCCACTGTTGGGCTTAACAAATACAGGAAATGTCAAATGCTTAATTACTTCATCTGGATTGGCTGTTGCTTGGCGATTGAAATAAACGCTGCGGCTTGTAGCAACGCCAAATGATCGAATCAATTGCAGCGTATAGAATTTGTTGAATGTTACATTCGAAACCATTGCACTGCATGTTGTATGTGGAATATGGAGAAGCTCGAAATAGCTTTGAAGTAAGCCGTTTTCGCCTGGAGTACCGTGAATCATGATGAATGCAACATCGAAATTGATTTTTCCACTTTCCAGGGGCAACGAAAAATCGTGTCGGTTAATCTCTACGGATCCATTTTCGCTTTGCCAAAACCATTTGTTCTCATTTATTTCAACAAGGAAAACATTGTATTTGGTATTGTCGATATTTTTGGCAATTACAGAGGCACTCTGAACCGATATTACCGATTCGCCCGAAAAGCCACCTGCAAGAAGTGCTACGTTGAGTTTCATGAGATTGGATTTAACGATTTAAAAATAATAAATTTCGGGTTGCAAAAAACAATTCTTTCTTTTCATATTTGAACATGGATGCCACAGATTTAATGGGTTAAATGTAACTTGTGAAAAAAAAGCACTCCAATGAAGTGCTTTTTGTAAATGTATTTCAGAACTCAATTAAAATCCGCCGTACGAAGCTTCTTTGTGAATCGAAACTACCGAGTTGGCATTTCCAATATCGAGACCTACAGCATTCACGTTGTTTCCTTCTGCATTTCGGCGACTGTTGATGGCGTAGCCCTTTGCTGCAGCAAGTGTTGGCTCAGGGAAAACCTTAACGGGAATTATTTGCGAAAATTCGTTGGCGAAGTCTTCGATAAGCTCATCGTAAAGCGCACCACCACCAAGCAGCACTATCGACGAAGCTTTCGAGAAATCGGAATCGTTGAATGTTTTGGACAAAAGTGGCGAAATCACCTGAGCATAATACTGATGCAAAGCTTTTTTGCGCAATTCGAGCAACGAAATCATTTGACGATTGAGAACTATTTTGCCTTCGCGGAATCCAAAATCGAACTGATTTTCGGTCTTAAGTCCAACAAAATGAGTGCGCATCAATTCTTTTGCTGCGCCAGTAATTGCATAGCGAAGACCTGAACCCGAAACCATGGTGCGCTGAATGAGCCCACTTGGAGTACTCAGAGCTGCTTCGAAAGTGCCATATCCTAAACTAACAATGAAATACGAGCTTTGATCGTTGGGGTCGTTGTCGCGAATTGAAATGTCGCAACCAACAAGTTCGGGAATAACAAATGTTTTTACTACGCTTACATGCTGTTCACTAATTCCATTGTCGGAAAATGTAGAAGAGTCGTAACGAATTACATGGTTGTTCTGAAGCCAATTGGCAGCTTTTTCGCGATATACCTGATACGACAACGAAGGGAAACCAGTTGTAAGGTACATGGCTCCATCATTTTCTTTCGACGCAATTAGCATTCCTGCGCGCGACAGCAAACGATAATCGTTCTCGTCGGGTGAGCTATTTAGCGTTTTGTGTGGAGCGTTGCCTTCCGAAAGAGCAAGGTCGCCAACTAAATATGGCTGGCTTCTGTCGTCGAAAATACGTAAGCCGTGAAGTAAATCGGGGGCGACCTTATTCAGTTCAAAGCTGTTGGCTTCAATTACACTAGGAATGGTGTATGTTTTCAGCATGGCGGTAAAATTTGTTCAAAACTATAAAAAAAATCCACACAAAATAAATATTTGTCAATGAAATATTCAATACCCATTGTTAATAATGCTTTTGAAAGGGCATAAATCCAAAGATTTTGCGATATTATTGACTTTTGCGTTTTATCTGTTTCTTTTAGTAACTGTCAAGTTTCTAAATTTATTCTATGATTATTTTCATACTCTTTCGTTTCCGGCTTTCTGTCTTGCTCCTATATCGTTTTAATTTTCTATTTCCGGTGCGGTTTTCTGTTTCATTCCTGTATATGGCTTTTGGTGCGGATTTCGGTGTATATATCCG
>DYON01000218.1 GCA_020720525.1 Acetofilamentum sp. | reverse complement strand
GCCATCCCTTTAGGGTGGCAGGGTTTCAATACCGCCTTTGGCGGTCGATTTTTTTAGCTTTAACCTTTTGAAAAGGTTACGTGGCATAAAAGAACTTTCTATCCAAAACACCAAATTTACTTCTAATCAGGGGAAAACTTATGATTTTAACATCAATACAAATCTCAATCAGTTAAACATCAAGATATTACCAACAACAGGGCAATTAGTAAAAACCAATGAATACGATTTTGATTACGGCAATCAGATTATTGCCACCGAAAAATACGATGCAAAACGCACTTACAAACATACAAAAGGATATTTTCCGGGCGTTGTAACTGTGGGCAACAAAATAGTTTATAAGGTCACAAAAGCAGTACGAATAAAATAATCGTTTACTCCAATGTGTAAAATTTTGAATAAAAATTAGCCATTAGTAAAAAAAAATTACCGAAAATCAGGTTTTGAGTATTCAAAAATCATCAAAAGCAGAAAAAATGATGCTAAAAAAATCTTTGCGGATTTAAGGATAAGCTATTTTTTTCATTTATTTCCTGATTTATTATACTTTTGACAATTAATTCAGCCTTGTTTAAAAATACACCCTCTAACATGATAACGGAGTTTGACCCCAGAGCCAATTACGAGAAGACAAAAAAGGAAACCGGCTATGTTTGCCGACAGGAGGCAACGCAGCAGACCTACGATGCCATCGGTTTTATGTCGGGACTCGAAGTACATCAGCAATTGTTGACCGAAAAGAAACTTTTCTGCAACTGTCCGGCTGGCAAATTTCATAAAAGCGACAATTACGATGCCGAAGTGGTGCGCCACATGCGCCCTACACTTAGCGAACTTGGTGGATACGACGGCACAGCTTTGATGGAGTTTAGAACACGAAAAGAAATTATTTATCGGTTAAAAAATGAAACCACTTGTACCTACGAAGTGGACGATACACCTCCGTTTCCGATCAATCGCGATGCACTTAACATCGCTATTAAAATTTCGCTTCTTTCAAAACTAAATATTGTTGGCGAAGTTCATATTACCCGAAAACAGTATCTAGACGGAAGTATTCCAACAGGTTTTCAGCGTACAGCTATTATAGGTGTTGAGGGCGAAATTCCTCTCAAAAATAAAAAAGTTCGTCTCATTCAACTCAGTATCGAAGAAGACAGTTGTCGCGAAATCAGCGATATTGGTCATACCCGCATTTATAAAACCGATCGACTTGGTATGCCACTGATTGAAACAGTGACTTATCCCGATATGGTGAACCCCGACGAAGTAAAAGAAGCCTGCGAATATATTCGCTTTTTGAATAGAAGCACTGGTCTGGTTCGCACAGGAATTGGTGCTGGTCGCGAAGATGTAAACGTAAGTTGCAAAGGTGGTACACGCATCGAAATTAAAGGCGTTGCACACACCAAGTGGATTCCAGAACTCACCCATGTTGAATGCTTCCGCCAATGGGCATTGCTGAAAGTTCGCGATAAGCTCAAAAAGTTGTATCCATCTGTTTCGGAGTGGTCGATGAATCATGAATATCTCGATTTCGATATGTTCGACATCACTTATGAACCACTGAAAATAGCGCGCGACTTAGGGCACAAGCTCATTGCAGTAAATTTGCCTGGTTTTAGAAGCATTTTGAGCCATTTCACTCAGCCTACAAAAATGTTTGCCAATGAGATTGCTGAACGGTTAAAAGTAATTGCGTGTCTCGAACATCCTAATATGCTGCATACCGAACAATTCGAAGGCGTGATTACATCGGTAGATCTCGAAATTATTGCTCCTATGCTTGGTGCTTCCGACAACGATGCTCAAATCATCTTGTGGGGTCCTGCCGAAGATATGAAAACAGCAATAGAAACCATCGAAGAACGTTGCCGAATGGCTTTTGAAGGTATTCCTGGCGAAACACGTAAAAGTTTCGAAGATGGAAGTACTATTTTCGAACGAGTATTGCCTGGAGCCGACCGCATGTATCCCGATACCGACAGTGCACCCATTCCTCTTACCGACGAAGAAATAAAAATACTTGGTCAAGATTTGCCCAACGACTTGATTGAGCGTTATCAGCAACTTAAAAAGTGGGGAGTTGCCGAAAGTACATACACCTATATATTTAAAAACAATCTTTATCCAGTTATCGAAAGCATCAGCAAAAACACAGGAATCGATCCTAAATGGATTGGAAATATGATTGGACATAAATTGAAATGGGTTGAAGGTCATTTCGAAAAAGGTTCTGAATTTAACAACAAGGTTCTCGAAAACATGTTGGATTATTTGCAAAAACACAATTACGATTTGCGCTTGGCTTTCCGAATGCTTCCAATTGTGTATCAGTATCCAAAAATGGATCTCGATTCAGTTCTTACAAGTTTGCGCTTCAAACAAATAAAGACCGACGAAATTATCGAAAAAATACATTTTCTCGATGAAAAATTCAACACAGTGGCTATAACCAACCGACCCAAAAACCGAGTGAATTGGATTATGGGCCAACTTCATGGTCTTGCTCGCGGAAACATGAGCTTGACAGAATTACATGCAATTGTTAATCAGAAAATTTCACACGAATGAGCGAAGATTTTTTTCAAGGATATAAAGGCGAAGCACTTAATTTATTAAAAAAATACCAAGTGCGTGTTTGGGGTCAGGCCGAAGTGGAAACCACGCGTGGAAATTTCCAAGGAACTGTGTTGCCTCGCTCCGAAAACGATGATCAGAAGCATATTGTAATGAAAATCGTTACTGGCTACAACATTGGCATTGATACCGACACCATTACTGGAATGAAAGAAACTGGCTATAAAAAAGCCAATTATAAGATTCCAGAAAAAGAGTTTCCAACCACAAAAGGTCTTCCTTCGGTGAAACTGCTTGGTACTGGTGGAACCATTGCGTCGCGTCTCGATTACAGAACTGGAGCGGTGATTCCTGCATTTACTCCTGGCGAATTGTACGGAGCCGTTCCCGAATTAGCCGATATTTGCAATCTTACTACCGACAAACTTTTTGCAGTTTTCAGCGAAAACATGGGTCCCGATCAGTACAAAAAACTCGCAATTGCAATTGGCCAAGAAATAGAAAAAGGTGTAGATGGTATTGTAATTGGTCATGGCACAGATACCTTATCGCATACTGCTGCTGCTCTTACCTTTATGGTTCAAAACTCGCCAGTACCGATTGTATTGGTTGGTTCGCAACGTTCGTCCGATAGGCCCAGCTCCGATGCTGCGCTGAATCTGATGCACGCAATGACGGCTGCTGGTCATGGCGATATTGCCGAGGTGATGGTTTGTATGTTTGGTCCAACATCAGACGAATATGGTTTTCTGCATCGCGGAACCCGTGTTCGCAAAATGCACTCTTCCTATCGCTCTACATTCCGCACATTGGGCGATGTTCCTTTGGCTACCGTCACAAGAAAAGGTGTTGCCCCAATTAAGAAAAATTACAATCCGCGTCGCAAAGACCGCAATGTAACCATTCTTCCTTATTTCGAAGAAAAGGTCGCAATTGTTTATTATTACCCCAACATGATGCCCGATATTATCGATAGTTTGGTCGATAATGGTTACCGAGGAATTATTATTGCTGGCACCGGACTTGGACATATCAACAAGCCATTGTACCCCGCTATTGAACGTGCACACGCAAAAGGAGTTCACATGTTTATGGCGGTTCAAACCATGTGGGGCTATTGCCACATGTTTGTTTACGATACTGGTCGCGATTTAATGGCAAAAGGCATTATTCCTGCAGCCAATATGTTGCCCGAAACTGCTTATATTAAGTTGGGTTGGGTGCTCGGACAAACCAACGACCCTACAGAAGTGAAACGCCTCATGCTTACACCTGTAAACGACGAAATTACCGAACGCGAGCCATACAATGGTTATCTTATTTTCCAAGGCGGCGTGAAGGATGTGGACGAATTTGTCCGCAAGGTTCATAAATAGATTTTGATCGTAGAGAGCTTTACTTTATCTCTACTACATTTATTTCTTTTGTGGAAACTAACATAATAAGCCAACTATAAAAATTAGTGTGCTTATTCAGTAAAAATACAATAAACTGATAATGAATTTGTTGGATGCGAATGTGTTTTTATTGAAGTGAAAAAATCAGCAGTAAAACCATATAAATTTTTAAAAGCAAGTGCTCAACGAACAGTTGCTTCTGACTTTTTATCCCGTTTTTCAGGGATTTTTTGATCGGTTAATCAAATGTTGTAAACAGTTGTATTACTTTTGTAAAAAAACAAATGAAAACCAGTCTTATTTTTGGAATACTTTTTCTCTCAGTAGCAACAATATTTGCTCAAACATGCCCAAATTATTACCCTATTCAAGCTGGGAATTATTGGGAATTGACCAACTACGACAAAAAGGACAAAGTTGGAAGTATCAATTTGGTAACCGTTAACTCTGTTGAAAACAACACAAACGGATTTGT